>CAMNLO010000193.1 GCA_946543095.1 uncultured bacterium | reverse complement strand
GGGAGCGGAGTGGGCATCACTGCCGATGGCAAAACCGGTGTTCTGGTATATTTCATCATGGGGCGAAGCGCCAACAGCCGAAACCGTGTGTTTGTGGAGGAAGGAAAAGGAATCAGGACCGAGGCCTTTGATCCCTCCAAAATGGAGGATCCCAGCCTGATCATCTATTCCCCGGTGCGGGTGCTTCGAAACACCACCATCGTGACCAACGGGGATCAGACGGACACGATCTATGAAGGGCTTGAGAAGGGACTCAGCTTTGAACAGAGCCTGCGCAGCAGGAAATTCGAGCCCGACGGCCCCAATTTCACCCCCAGGATCTCCGCGGTGTTTGAACAGGGAGAAAAACCGGAGTATTCTCTCTCCATCCTGAAATCCGACGAGGGAGATCCCGGATCCGTCTTACGACAGACCTTCCAGTACGAGACGCCCCTGCCGGGGGTGGGAAGATTCCTCCATACCTATCGGGAGAACGGGGATCCGCTGCCCTCCTTTGGGGGAGAGCCGGAGAATTTCAGACTGGAGACCACGGATATCGACGCCTTCACAAAAGAGGTGTGGGAGGCCCTGGACCGGGACAATAAGATATCACTCTTCGTCAGATTTATCTCATTGGGATCCGGCGAAGCCAAGACAAGGATTATCAATAGAAACAGTGATCAGCTGCCATCTTCAAGCATGGCCTGATAGATATCAAGAAGCTCCTGTAATTCTACGTTATCAGGAGTTTCTTCAAGAGCTTTTTTCAGTTTATCAATGGTTAATCTGATAAAGCCCTGAAATTGTTTATTTGTCAATCCCATGATAGAATTCCTCCGTATGATCTGAATTTTATCATATGAGGCTAAAAGAATCTATATAACAGGAGAATGCATCGTGAACGAACTAGAACTGAAATACGGCTGCAACCCGAATCAGAAGCCTGCCCGGGTCTTCATGGAAGAAGGGGAGCTCCCCATTAAGGTGCTGAACGGAAAACCGGGCTATATCAATCTGCTGGACGCCCTGAACGGCTTCCAGCTGGTGAGCGAGCTGCAGGAGGCCTTAAAGCTGCCGGCAGCAGCGTCCTTCAAGCATGTTTCCCCCGCAGGGGCTGCCATCGGCCTTCCCTTAAACGAAGTGGAGCGCCAGATCTCCTGGTGTAAGGAGGAGGAGCTTTCTCCCCAGGCCTGCGCCTATGTCAGGGCCAGGAGTGCGGACCGCATGAGCTCCTTCGGGGATTTCGTTTCCCTTTCGGACATCTGCGATGCTTCCACCGCAAGAGTCATCAAACCGGAGGTCAGCGACGGGGTCATTGCTCCCGGGTATACGCCGGAGGCCCTGGAGATCTTAAAGGAGAAGAAAAAGGGCGGCTACACGGTGCTGGAGATCGATAAGGACTATGCTCCCGCGGCCATTGAGAGAAAGATGGTCTATGGGGTGACCTTCGAACAGGGCCGCAACGACCTGAAGATCTCCGCTGATTTCTTCAACAATATCGTGACGGCAAATAAGGAGATGACGGAGGAGGCCATCCGGGATCTGACCATCGCCATGGTGACCTTAAAATACACCCAGTCCAATTCCGTCTGCTTCACAAAGGGCGGCCAGGCCATCGGCATCGGCGCCGGGCAGCAGTCCCGGATCCACTGCACCAGGCTTGCGGCTTCCAAAGCGGATCACTGGTTCTTAAGGCAGAGCGAGGAGGTCATGAACCTGCCTTTCCGGGAGGGCATCGGCAGAGCCGAGCGGGACAACGCCATCGACCTGTATATCAGCGATGATTACGAGGATATCCTCCGGGACGGTGAATGGCAGAGGGTCTTCCGCTATATGCCGGAGGTGTTTACGGAGCGCCAGAAGAAGAAGCATCTGGCAAGGCTGAAGGGCGTGAGCCTGGGCTCCGACGCCTTCTTCCCCTTCGGAGACAATATCGACCGCGCGGCCAAGTCCGGGGTGCAGTATGTGGCAGAGCCCGGCGGCTCCATCCGCGACGACCAGGTCATCGAGACCGCCGACCGCCACGGCATGGTCATGGCCTTTACAGGTATTCGACTTTTCCACCATTAGCGATAAGCCCGATACGAAGCGAAGCTTCGTTATGTGTGACGACAGGATGTTTCGGCAGTTTGCTGACGAAAACATCCTGACATCGCGCAGGGCAACGTAAACGAACATAAAAGGCATGCGAACGAAGAAGGAGACCACATGTCAGAAGCAACGAAATCCCGCAATTTCATCGAACAGATCATAGATAAGGACCTGGCGGAGGGGGCCTACGATTCCGTCTGCACCCGCTTCCCGCCGGAGCCCAACGGTTATCTTCATATCGGCCACGCCAAGAGCATCCTCTTAAACTACGGCCTGGCAAAGGAATACGGTGGAAAATTCAATCTCCGCTTTGACGATACGAACCCCACCAAGGAAAAGAACGAATTTGTGGAGTCCATCAAGGAGGATGTGGCCTGGCTCGGCGCCGATTTTGAGGGCCGCCTTTTCTTCGCCTCGGATTATTTCGACAAAATGTACGAAGCGGCTTTGAGGCTCATCGATAAGGGCAAGGCCTATGTCTCCTCCCTGAATGCGGACGAGATCCGGGAATACAGAGGGACTCTCACGGAGCCCGGAAAGAACGATCCGGACAGAGACCGCCCCATTGAAGAAAACCGCCGCCTCTTCACGGAGATGAAGGAAGGGAAATACCCCGACGGCGCCTACACCCTCCGGGCAAAGATCGATATGGCCTCCCCCAATATCAATATGCGGGATCCCATTCTCTACCGCATCGCCCACATGACCCATCACAATACCGGGGACAAGTGGTGCATTTATCCTATGTACGATTTCGCCCATCCCCTGGAGGATGCCTTCGAGGGGGTGACCCATTCCATCTGTACGCTGGAATTCGAGGATCACAGGCCCCTGTACAACTGGGTAGTGCAGGAGGTGGATCTGTTTGAGCATCCGCCGAAGCAGATCGAGTTCGCAAAGCTCTATCTCACCAATGTGGTGACGGGGAAGCGCTACATCAAGAAGCTGGTGGAGGAGAACATCGTGGACGGCTGGGACGATCCCAGGCTGGTCTCCATCGCTGCCCTGCGCAGAAGAGGCTTTACCCCGGAATCCATCCGGATGTTCGTGGAGCTGGCGGGGATCTCAAAGGCCAATTCCTCGGCGGATTACGCCATGCTGGAATATTGCCTGCGAGAGGATCTGAAGCCGAAGGCAAAGCGGCTCATGGCAGTGCTGGATCCCATCCGGCTGGTGATCGACAATTATCCCGAGGATCAGATCGAGGAGCTGGATGCCCCCAACAATATGGAAAATCCGGAGCTGGGCAGCAGGAAGCTGACCTTCTCGAAGGAGCTTTATATCGAGCGGGAGGACTTCATGGAGGAGCCCCCGAAGAAGTATTACCGCCTGTTTCCCGGCAACGAGGTCCGTCTCATGAACGCCTACTTTGTGAAGTGCACAGGCTTTGAAAAGGACGAAAACGGGAAGATCACCACAGTCCACGCCACCTATGATCCCGAGACCAGATCCGGCTCCGGTTTTGAGGGCAGAAAGGTGAAGGGAACCATCCACTGGGTCAATGCGAAGGACTGCGTCCGGGCGGAGGTATGCCTGTACAATAATTTGACGGATGAGGAAAAGGGCGTATATAATGAGGAAGACGGCAGTCTGAATCTGAATCCGAATTCCCTGGAGATCCTGAAGAACTGTGCTCTTGAGAAAGCCCTGGGGGAAGCGAAGACAGGAGAAAGCTTCCAGTTTGTAAGACAGGGCTTTTTTGCGGTGGATTCAAAAGCCGAAAAGGAGGGGCGACTGGTCTTTAACAGGATCGTTTCCCTGAAAAGCTCTTTTAAATTACCTGTTTCATAAGGAACTGCCGTGAAGAACAGGGAGCCGTTTCCTTGCCGCAAAGCTCTGAGCAGATTTTGCCGTGGAGGATGCGGATCTGTTTTGCCGCGGTTCCGGAGGGAGACCAATATATGTCCGGCTTATTGGATGGATTAGGAAACCTGGGCCTGAGCAACCTGTCAGGCCTGGATATTTACGACAAGGAAAACAAAACAAAAGAAGTAGAGGTACAGGCAAAGGCCGGGGAGCAGAAGATCAGCGAACAGGACTGTATCTTTGAAAAGACCTACGAGTGTCCCGTCTGCGGACACAAATTCCCGTCTCTGACAGCAAGGACGGGGAAGTTCAGGCGCATTGATTCGGATCAGGATCTGCGGCCCATCTATGAGCCCTATGATGCACTGAAGTATGATGCGGTGCTCTGCCCCTACTGCGGTTATGCGGATTTACCCAAGACCTTTATGATCCTG
>CAMNLO010000192.1 GCA_946543095.1 uncultured bacterium | reverse complement strand
GTCGTGGGTGATGCTCTGGGCGGTCAGCTTCACCAGGTAGGTCCCCAGGGCGTCTTCGTAGCGGTCTCCCATATCCTCCATGGTCACCACCTTTTCAAAGGCGGAGCTGCTGTAGTCATTGAACAGCAGAATGGCCTGATCCAGCGCTTTTTTACTGAGGAGAGCCATATGGTTGATGGCATTGCGGCTCTGTTCTATGGCAGCCGCGGGATGCTTTAAGAAACGCTCCTCCAGATAGAACTTCGGATCGAACTCCTCCTCCCCGGTGTCCGGGAATATGAGACAGACCAGTTTTAAGATGAGGTTCTCCGACGGCAGAAGAAACAGCACCATCACCACACGGAGCACGGTGTTTAAGGCGGCAATGGAAAAGGGATTCATGGGCATATCCATAAAGGGGAAGGGATGTATGCTGTTGATGGGATAAAACAGAACGGCCACCACCAATGCCCCAAGGGACACGGACACGGGATAGATAAAGGCGGTCCGTTTGCCCAAAGTCGTGGCACCCAGGGAAGCCAGCATCACGGGGACAGCAGCGCCGACTGCGATACCCAGCAGCAGGGGAAGGGTCTCACTGAATCCGATAGCGCCTGTTACGGAAAGCGCCTGCAGAATACCGACGGCCGCGGAGGCGGATTGCAGGATCGCCGTAAAGGCCGCACCGATGAGGATCCCCAGGATGGGATGGGACATGGTGGTGAACAGACGGATAAAGGCTTCGTTTTCCCGCATCCCCTGCACCGCGTTGCTCATGGTCATCATGCCGAACATCAGAACGGAGAAGCCCAGAAGGATATCGCCGATATTCTTCAAGAACTGTTGTTTGGAAAGCATTCGGAGTAATGTGCCGATAATGGCGGCGATGCCGGTGATGGTGGCGGTAGAAAGCAGCTTTGCGATGGAACCCTTGCCTTCGATATAGCTTAAACAGATGACCCAGCCTGTAATGCTGGTGCCGATGATGGAACCTAAGATCACGTGGACGGCGGCGTCCAGCTTCATCATCTTGGAGTTCACGAAGCCCACCACCATGACTGAGGTGGCTCCGGAGGATTGGATCAGCGCCGTGACCCCGGTGCCAAGGAGCACTCCCTTTAACTGGGTGTTGGACATCCGATACAGGATCGGTGCCAGTCTGCTGCCGGAGGCCTTCTTCAGGCCGTCCCCCATGACAGACATGCCGAACAGGAACAGGCAGATGCCGCCTAAAAGCAAAATGATTTCTGACAGGATCAATTCAGTTTCCTCTTTTTCTTCTCTCTTTTTTCTTTCTCTTTACACTCGCTTAAAATCATACCCGAAGAGCCGGGAAATGACAAGGGAAAGGGCTTTATTTTTTTTCCCAATTAAAGCTGTGATTATGGTAGAATAAACTCAACTATATACTTTCAACTAATCCACATCCTGGAGCAATGCGCCGGATAGACCTGCCTGTATGTCGATCCGATGAAGCTGCGAGGATCCATGCCCCGGGTATCTGACTTTGGAAAGGAAGCCGCTATGGAGTTGAAACATCTGAAACATCCCGAAGGAGACGGCAGGGTCACAGAGCATGACCTGTGGCGGACCCTGATTCAGAATACCAATTCCAAGTTTTTCTGGAAGGACATGAACAGACGCTTTTTAGGTGCCAGCAAAGGATTTCTGGATTATTACGGCTTTGAGAGCGAGGACAGGATCCTGGGGAAAACGGACGAGGATATGGGATGGCATGTGGATCCGGTGCCCTTCCGGGATGACGAGAGAAGGGTTCTGGAGGATGGGATGACCCAGGTCTGCAGACACGGCACCTGCATCATCCGTGGCAATGTGCGCCATATCGTGGCCACCAAGATGCCTATCCGTGACGAAGAGGGGGATATCATCGGCCTCATCGGCTATTTCGAGGATGTGACCCAGGACTTTGAAGAACGGCAGAGGCTCCAGACTTTGGGGAACACGGATCCCCTGACCGGGCTTACCAACCGCAACGGCCTGATCCGGGCCGCCTATGATTTTGTCAGGAGCTATCGGAAGAATAACGTGGATTTTATCGCCTGTTATCTGGATATCGATCATTTCAAACAGGCGAATCTGGCATACGGCCACGCTTTTGGAGACAGCCTTTTAAAAAGGGTGTCGGAGCGGATCCTCAGAGTGGTGGGGGCGGATTCCGTGGTGTCCAGCATCGGCGGAGACGAGTTCGTGATCCTGCACCAGCTGCCGGATACGGGCAATAAGCCCGCCATCTCCAACACCGCCCTGAAGCTGCAGAACAAGCTGCGGGAGAGCCTTTCCGGCGTATATATGATCGACGGGCATTCCATGCCCATCAGCGTTTCCGTGGGCTTTGCCGCCTTTTCGGAAACCGGGACCATTGAGGATCTGATCGAAAGCGCATATGCGGCCATGAAAGAGGAAAAGTGATGATTTTGTCTGTGAACGCCTGCAGGATCCTTTCGGAAGCGGAAAGGGCTTTTGCATAACGCCATGGAACGTATACTGTTTTTGAATTACTGCTCCTTTCCGATCTTTGCGATCATCCTGATGACCACCTATATCAGGAGAACCACAAAGGGCCTTGCCAACAGGCTCTTTATCAGTGTGACCCTTGTGAGCCTTTTGACCGTTACGGCGGATATCATCGCCGAATGGATCAATATGAGGCCCCAGATCCTGCATGACCATCCCTGGACCTATATCTTCCCGTTTCTGTATTTCAGTCTGCGGGGAGCTTCCATCTGGCTGTATCTGCTGTTCATCATCGCCTACTTCAGGATGACCTTCCAGTTCCGGAACAGGTTCAAGCGGTTTCTGATGGGGATCCCCTATTTTGTCATGATAGCCATCCTGCTCACCAATCCCTTCCACAATATGATGTTCACGGTAACGGAGGAAGCCGGCTATCAGCGGGGCCCCCTGATGGTCTTTACCTATCTGTCGGCGCTGTTCTACGCTGTTTTCGGGATCGTCTTCCTGCTGCGTTACATCCGGTACATCGCCTTTGACAAATGGATGGCCCTGTTTTCCATGTATCTTCTGACCTTTCTGGCGGTGGGGCTGCAGTTTATGTTTCCCAGAGTCCTGATCGAGATGTATGCCACATCTTTGGTCTGTCTGATCATCAGCCAGCTGGTGCTACGCCCGGAGGAGATCACGGACGCCTCCACGGGCCTTGGCAGCTGGGAGGCTTATAAGAATGAGTTAAGGAAGATCACGGAGATCCGCCAGCCCATTCAGATCGTGGCCTTCCGCTTTTTGAACGCGGGCCAGGTGAGAGCCTATCTGGGAGAGGAGCTCTACAGCAGATACATCCGCTGTATTGCCGACGGCATCGGGCATTTCTGTGAAGTGAAAAAGATACACTGGGAGCTGTACTATGAGCCGCCCATGGGGCTTTATCTTGTGCTGGACGAAAAAACCGAGGACTGGGACGCGGTAAAGGCCATGCCCCAGCTCTATGCCCCCACCCAGGCCATCACCTCCGAGGTGGATGAGAGCGGGGTGCGGCTGGAAGGAAAGCTCTGCGTCATCCGTTTCCCGGAGGATCTGGAGTCCGAGGAGGATATCCTCAGAATGGGCCACGATTTCTATGGCCTGATCCCCTATGAGGAGAAATGGGTGGCCGCCTCCGATGTCATCGGCACCAGAAGGTATCAGATCGAGAACCAGATGGATACCATCTTAAACAGGGCCATCAGAGAGCAGCGCTTTGAAATGTATTACCAGCCCATCTACAATATGAAGGAAAAGCGCTTTATCAGCTGTGAAGCGCTGATCAGGCTGCATGACGAGCTCTTTGGCCAGATCTCTCCCGGGATCTTTATTCCCGCGGCGGAGAGCAAGGGCCTGATCCTGCCGGTGGGCGAATTCGTTCTGGAATCGGTGTTCCGTTTCATCTCCGAGAACAATGTGGAGGCACTGGACATCTCCTTTGTGGAGATCAATCTTTCCGTCGCCCAGCTGATGCAGCACGATCTGCCGGATCTGATCCGTTATCTGCAGGAGAAGTACAGGGTACAGCCCCGCCAGGTGGTGTTTGAGATCGTGGAGACTACCTACGATGAGATCGGCAAGCTGGCGGACCGCAATATCCGTGCCCTGGCAGCCATGGGCTACCGCTTCGCCCTGGATGACTACGGCACCGGCTATTCCAATATCCAGAGAGTTTCCACGCTGCCCTTTGAGATCATTAAGATCGACAAGAGCCTGACGGAGGCTCTGGATGAAAAGATGAGCAGCTCCATCTTCAGCAATGTGGTCCATATGATGAAGGATATCGGGAAGGAGATCGTCATCGAAGGGATCGAAGAGGAGGAGCAGGTGGA
>CAMNLO010000191.1 GCA_946543095.1 uncultured bacterium | reverse complement strand
CATCGGCTACGAGAGATCCACCAAGCGGCATTCCGCGGGACTCAGGACCTTCATACTCGTGACCCTGGCGGGGTGCATTGCTGCCATGATGGATCTGTTCTTCCTGCAGGAGACCGGCGGGACGCTCCCCATCCTCTCCGCTGCCGTCATCATCGGCGCCGCCACCATATGCGGCTATTCCGTGCTCTACAGCTCCAAAAACCAGATCAAGGGCCTTACCACCTCCGCGGGACTCTGGGCCTCCGGCATCATCGGCCTGGCCATCGGCGCAGGCTTCCATGCGGCGGCCATTCTCTCCACCATTGCCATGATCTGCGGCCTGGCGGTGTTTCCGGCTCTGGAGAAATACTTAAAGGACCGCTCCAATCATTTTGAGGTGCACCTGGAGCTTACAAACGCGGGGGACCTCCACACCTTCACGGAGACCATCCGCCGGCTGGGGATGCGGATCGACGACATTGAATTGAACCCCGCCTATCTGAATTCCGGGGTTTCCGCCTACACAGTTCTCTTTACCATCAATTCCGGGGAACTGAAGAAATACAAGAAGCATGAAGAGATCATCGAAGCGCTGCGCTCTCTCCCCTACGTCAGCTTCATTGAGGAAATGTAATGAAGATCCTTACAAAACCATCGGCCATAGATCCCCGGGAGTTCTATGATGTTTCTTCTCTGGCTCCCCTTGATCAGCTTTTGTTTGTGGACATTGAGACCACGGGCTTTTCCGCAAAGACCGCAAGGATCTACCTGATCGGTGCTGCCTGCTTCTCCTCCATGAAAGACGGGGAAACCCCTCCGGATTCCTGGCGGATCATCCAGTGGTTTGCGGAGGACTTTTCCGAGGAGCAGGAGCTGCTGGAAGCCTTTTTCCGCTTTGCCTCCGGCTTTACCCATCTGGTCCACTTTAACGGCAATCAGTTTGACCTTCCCTTCATCCGGAAACGCTGCGAGCTGCTTGGTGTACAGTATCCCTTTGACAGCTTTTCCGGAACGGATATCTATAAACGGGTCACGACTTTCAAAACCCTTCTGCAGCTGGAAAACTGCAAGCAGAAAAGCGTGGAGGATTTTCTGGGCCTCCACAGGGAGGATACCTATAACGGAGGCCAGCTCATCGCCGTTTATGAAGGCTTTGTCCGCGCGAAAAAAGCCGGTGCCTCCAGGGAAGTGCTGGAGGAATTCACAAAGCCCATTCTCCTTCATAACTTTGAGGATATGCAGGGAATGCTGGAGATCCTGCCCATTCTCTCCTTCGGGGATCTGATGGAAAAGCCCCTAAAGGCTCTGGCGGCGGAAGGTGTTTCCAGCTGCGGCGAAGAAGTGTCGGAGCGTGAATCGAAAAAGGATCTTGTGATCCGCCTGTCCCTCCCCTCTCCCCTTCCGAAGCCGGTGCTGTTTGTAAAGGAAGGCTGCAGCTTTCAGGGCGAAGGACAGGAAGCCGCACTGCGGATTCCGATCTACTCCGGGGAATTGAAATACTTCTACCCGAATTACAAAGACTACTTTTATCTTCCTGCGGAGGATATGGCCATCCACAAGTCTGTGGCTGTGTACGCAGACAGCTCCCACAGGGAAAAGGCAAAGGCCTGCAACTGCTACACCAGAACGCAGGGGGATTTCCTGCCCCAGTGGAAGGAGTTTGTTACCCCCGTTCTCAAAAGCAGCTATGACTCCCCGGCCCTGTTCTTTGAGCTGACGGCTGAACTGCGATCGGACCCGGAATTCCTTTCCGGGTATGCGTCCCATGTCCTGAAAAGCTTCCTGTTCAGGACCGCGCATTGAGCTGCTTCCCTTGCGTGCTTGTTTACGTGTATCCTGCGATGAGCTGCTGCCTGTGAGATTATGTTTGCCCAAGGGCCGCGCGGCAAGCTGCTATTGCATATTAGCTGATTAACTGTCATAATGATGTTACGCAGCCGGCAGGTGTCAAATGCATGATTACGCCTCGCTGCAGGTACCATCATTCAAACAATTTCGAAGGGCCAGGGATCATCATGCTGGATAAAGCCACCCGTAAAATCATTCAGGAATACGTAAGCGCCGGCATTGATACAGCCATCGAGAAGGGCTATATCAGGGTCTTCTATCAGCCTGTGGTCAGAACCCTGACAGGAGAGGTCTGCGGCATGGAGGCTCTGGCCAGATGGGACGATCCCCAGTACGGGCTCCTGGCTCCTGATATGTTCATCCCCGCACTGGAAAGATCCAAGCAGATCCATAAGCTGGACACCTGCGTGATCCACCAGATCTGCGGGGAATATGCGTCATCCATACGCCGGGGAAGACAGGTGGTGACTGTTTCCTTTAACCTTTCCCGTCTGGACTTTCAGCTCTGCGATATCCATCAGATCATCGAGGATGCGATCCACGAAAACAAGCTCCCCAGGGATGTGTTCCGGGTGGAGATCACGGAAAGCGTCATGGAAAACAATGAGACCCGGATGAAGAGCGCCATTGACCGTTTCTGGAACTATGGCCTGAGAGTCTGGATGGATGATTTCGGCAGCGGCTATTCCTCCTTAAACGTTTTAAAGGACTACCACTTCGACACCATCAAGATCGATATGGCCTTCCTTCAGAGCTTCACCCCCCGCTCAAAGGAGATCATCAAATCCATTGTGGACATGGCGAAGCGCATCGGCGTCCACACTCTTGCGGAGGGTGTGGAAACCAGGGAGCAGCTGCAGTTTCTGAAAAATATCGGCTGCGAAAAAGCCCAGGGCTTCTACATCGGAAAACCGATGCCCTACGAGGAATGCCTCTTGCATCTTTCGGAAATGGGCTTTGCCCTGGAATCCCAGCAGAAACGCCGTTATTACCACGATATCGGCCGGGTCAATGTGTTAAGCGCCACACCCTTTAATACTGCCCCGGACAACACGATCAACGCCATCGGGGCGGAGGATCAGATTCCCATGGCATTTGTGGAGCTGTCTGACGGCAGGCTTCGCTTCCTCTTCTACAATGAAGCCTATCAGGAAACGATCCGTTCCATCGGCATGAAAGGTGCGGAACAGGTGGAACAGGACTTCGGAAATCATGGAACCACCGACGGACAGCGGTTTCTGGCCATGCTGCAGCAGGCAGCCAGATCGAAAAAGGTGGAGACCGTGAATCTGATGGCCGGAAAGCTCCACTACTACGCCCAGGTCAGGATGATCGCGGAATACCCCGGAGGCCATGCCTTCCTGGTGGTCTTCCAGAACCTCTCCTCCATGGAAAGGACCGAAAAGGAAAATCTTGTTTCCGACTATTCCAGGGTCCTGTTTTCCCTGTACGAACATATCGAGCTGGTGGACTTAAACACCGGCTATTCCCGGAATGTTTTTCAAAGAAGACGGACCTTAAGTCAATACAACACCATCTCTGCCGCCAGGGAATTGCGGATCTTCGCCGAGGAGGAGGTGTATCAGGAGGACAGGGAGAGATTTCTCCGGTTTTCCGATCTGTCCACCATAGAGGTGCGTCTGGATAACAGCCTCATGGACTTTATCGCAGCCCCCTTCCGTCTTCGGATGGAGGACGGAAATTTTGTCTGGTATCTCTTTCTCTATCTTTACGCGGGACTGAAGCAGGAACGGAGGATATTGTGCTGCGCCAGAAGGGTGACCACTGAAAACATCGCTTATCTGGAAGGCAGCGATATCCGGAACCGGACCCAGGATTTTCTGGCAAGCTCCCACACAGCAAGCGGCATCACCTCTGAGCTGTTATGGAAAAACCATATCATGTCAGCAGATTTTGCTTTCTTCTGGAAGGACAGAAACCGCCGCTATATCGGAGTAAACCAGTACTTCCTTTCCTATCATGGATTTGAGGACGAAAGCGCTGTCATCGGAAAGACGGATGAAGAAATGGGCTGGTACATCAATCCCACCCCTGTGATCCAAAAGGAAGAAGAGATCCTGCAAACCGGCGGCCGGATCCATATGTTCCCCACAGGCTATCTGTGCAGAGGCGAGGCACGGGAAATCCGGGAAAGCATAATGCCCCTTTACGATGAGGGACGGATCATCGGCCTTACAGGGTATTTTGTGGACACCGCAGAGGACAAGGCCGCTCCTCTTTCTCCTGGTCTTTCCATGAGGGACACCGTCTCCGGAGTCTTAAACTTTCTTGGGATCACGGATGCTTTCCTGCGCTTCCAGGACTGCTATGCCCAGGAAGGCAGGGATTTTGCCATGCTCTATTTCGACCTGGACGGCTTCAGAAAACTGAATGAGAACAACGGCATGGAATGGGTGAATATTTCGGGGCGGCGAAGCCGCCTGTCCGGTGGTGGCAGAGCCACCTGTCCGGACTTTAGGAGCCACCGCGCTTG
>CAMNLO010000190.1 GCA_946543095.1 uncultured bacterium | reverse complement strand
TCTCGCCGAAGCGGATGGGCAGCTTCTGGGAGGTGTCGGTGGCGATGCGCTGGGGGGTGTCCGGCATGAAGGGGTTGGGGATCCGGACATTCACCACCGTGTCGATGAACTCCTTCGGCTTAATGACCCCGGGATCCACCACCACGGGCAGGCCCTCGTCATAGCCGATGCGCTCCACCATGCGCTTTAAGGTCTTATCCTTCATCTCCTCCGAGATCTTCTCAAAGCCCAGGAGGCAGCCGAAGACGGCCAGGGAGGTGTGCAGGGGATTCAAGCAGGTGCAGACCTTCATCCGCTCCACCTTGTCCACGGTCTCCCGGTCCGTGAAGATGACCCCTGCCTTTTCCAGGGCAGGTCTTCCTGCCGGGAAGGCGTCCTCGATGACCAGATACTCGCATTCCTCCGCGTTCACAAAGGGGGCGGCCCAGGTCTTCATGGAGGTCACCACATTCTCCAGACCTTCGATCTCGTCCTTCCCCAGTTCCTTCTCCACGCTCTCATCGGGTCTGGGGGTGATCTTGTCGATCATGCTCCAGGGGAAGGAGACCTTTGCAGGGTCTTCAATATAGGAAAGGAAGCCCTTTTCCGCTTTGCCGTTGTCCTCCCAGGCCTTTGCGAAGGCGTAGACCGCATCGTGGAGCTTGTCTCCGTTGTGGGAGCAGTTGTCGGTGCTGACCATGGCAATGGGAGCCTTCCCCGCAAGATATCTTTCATATAAGAGAGCGGAAACCTTGCCGATATAGCTGGCAGGCTTTTCCGGGCCGGCCGCCAGATCCTTCTCCACTGCGGGGAGTGTGGCGCCGCCGGCACCTGTTAAGCTGTAGCCCTTTTCCGTGATGGTGAAGGTGGCAAGCTGCAGGGTGGGGGCGCGGAAGATTTCCTTCATGCGGGAGAACTCTGCAGCATTGCCGGAATCCAGGATGCAGGACTCCCCGATGCTTCCGATGACGGTCTTCTCCACGCTTCCGTCTGCCTTTAGGGTCACCAGGATGGAAAGGTCGTCGTGGGGCCTGTAGAGCTTTTCCACCAGCTCGTAGTCGAAGCCTTCCACCACCGTGACCCCCGATTCCATGATGCCATCGTTCAAAAGCTTCTGGGCCAGGGCGCAGTGGAAGGCGCGGAAGATATTGCCGGCGCCGAAATGCACCCATACGGGGCTCTCCTTCGTCTTTTTGCACATTGCGTCCCTGTCGAAGGCAGGAAGGGCATAGCCCTTCGCCTCCCAGGCGGCCCTGTCTTTGATTCCTTCATTTGTGAGTTTCATACCATACCTCCATGACGAGCTTATTGCGAACCATGTTCGCATTGGAACTTTGTTCGCGTTGCGAGTCAGGCGAGCCGAATCATAGATTCGGATCTGCCATCAATGCAATTTGAGCTCGTCTCAAATTGGTGTGTGAAAAATCGGCATATCAATGCGATTTTTCACACTATTCTCCTTGCTCTGATCCGCTTATGATGATCAAAGGCCGGGGCCCTGTGGGTCCCGGCCCGTATTGATCGTTTTGGTTTACTTCACTTTCGGCAGCTCTGATCAGCCCAGTTCTGCGAAATATTTGATGGTCCTGACCATCTGGCTGGTGTAGGAATTCTCGTTGTCATACCAGCTCACCACTTCCACCTGGGTCTTGCCGTCGGGCAGAGGGGAAACCATGGTCTGGGTCGCATCAAAGAGGGAGCCGAACTTCATGCCCACGATATCGGAGGAGACGATCTCTTCCGTGTTATAACCGAAGGATTCGTTGGCCTGTGCCTTCATGGCCTCGTTCACCTGCTCCTTGGTCACTTCCTTGTTCACCACTGCGAACAGAAGGGTGGTGGAACCGGTGGGGGTGGGAACACGCTGTGCGGCGCCGATGAGCTTGCCGTTCAGCTCGGGGATCACCAGGCCGATGGCCTTGGCAGCGCCGGTGCTGTTGGGAACGATATTGCAGGCGCCTGCGCGGGATCTTCTTAAGTCACCCTTTCTCTGAGGGCCATCCAGGATCATCTGGTCACCGGTGTAGGCATGGATCGTGCACATAATACCGCTCTCGATGGGAGCCAGGTCATTTAATGCCTTTGCCATGGGGGCCAGGCAGTTGGTGGTGCAGGAAGCTGCGGAGATGATCTGATCGTCCTTGGTCAGGGTCTTGTGGTTTACATTGTATACGATGGTCTTTAAGTCATTGCCTGCGGGAGCGGAGATGATGACCTTCTTCGCGCCGGCGGTGATATGTGCCTGTGCCTTGTCCTTGCTGGCATAGAAGCCGGAGCACTCCAGGACTACATCCACACCGATCTGTCCCCAGGGGCAGTTCTTTGCATCGGGCTCCTTGTAGATCTTGATGGTCTGACCCTTTACTGTAATGGTACCGGCCTCGTCATCCGCCGTGACATCGCCTTCATTTCCAAGCTCCACATATCTGCCCTGAGTGGTATCATACTTCAGCAGATGCGCAAGCATCTTCGGGGAGGTCAGATCGTTGATCGCCACGATCTCATAACCCTCTGCCCCGAACATCTGACGGAATGCCAGACGGCCGATACGTCCAAAGCCATTGATTGCAACTTTTACTGCCATGCCAAACCCTCCTTCGAATATGAGTTTATGATATTGATACTTGAAATTGTTCCAAAGGGTATTCTAACCACTTTACTGGATTTTTTCAAGGTCTTTGTCAGCGGGAGGCATAAAAAAAGGGAACTGTTCTGAATCGCTGCAAAAGAGGCAGCCGTGTGAACGGCTGCCCGAAAAGAACGTGTCCGAATGAATTATCCGCGGGGATGGGACTTGGAATAAACCTCCCGCAGATGATTGTTGTTTAAGGCCGCGTACATCTGGGTGGTGGAGATATCGGAATGCCCCAGCATCTCCTGGACGCTGCGGAGATCCGCGCCGTTTTCCACCAGATGGGCCGCAAAGGAATGCCTGAGGGTGTGGGGCGTGATATCCGCGGTGATCCCGGCCTTTTTCGCATAGTATTTGATCAGCTTCCAGAAGCCCTGACGGCTCATGGGCTTGCCGGAGATATTCGTAAACAGGATCTGCTCGTCCTTGTCCTCGATGAGGGCTTCCCTTCCCTGCTCCATGTATTTCAGCAGAGAGCTTCTGGCGGTATTGCCGAAGGGAATGGTCCTCTCGTGGGAAGGGGAACGGCAGACGATAAAGTTCATCTGAAAATTCACGTCACGGATAGTCAGGCTGATGAGCTCGGACACACGGATCCCCGTGGCATAGAGCAGCTCCAGCATGGCCTTGTCCCTCAGCTCCTTGGGGTCCTCGCCGGAGGGCATCTCCAGAAGACGGGCCACTTCATCCCTTGTCATGATCTCCGGGGCTTTCTTCTCGATCTTGGGTGCCTTTAAAACTTCGGAAAGATCTTCCGATACGATGCCTTCTTTTTTCAGATAATGGTAAAATGCCTTGATGGATGCAATACTGCGGGAGATGCTGGAGGCTGCGGCGCCCTGCTTCTTCATGTTCTCAACATACGCCGTTAAGTGTTCCGGTGTAACATCCTCCATTGTCTTCACCCCCTCATCCCGCAGAAAAGAAATGAACTTCAGCAAATCTCTCTTGTAGGACAGCTCTGTATTGGTGGAGGTTTTTTTGACATCACGAAGGTACGTGATAAAACTCTCAAGCTGCTGTTCCATAGAAAAACGTAACTCCTCTGACTTACTTTATGTAAAGCTTAAACACAGAGGAATTATACCAACTCATTTACATAAAAGCAATCTGATTTTTTATGGTAAACGTCCGAAAACCCACGTTTTTAAGCCATTTTTCACAACATGTCGCAGGCTATGTAAACCTCTCCTACCATATCTTGTAGAGAAAAAAATTTGAAACATCTTTCCGTTTTTTTACAGAGATTACATATAAATTTTACATAAATATTACGCAATCCTTACTCCGATATTGCGCACGTTTCCGGACACGGCAGCCTCCAGCCAGTCTGCCATGGAGACACCGCTTTTCAGGCGGCGGTAGAAATAGGGCTCTCTCACGATGGTATGGACAGTCCCTCCCCAGATCGTCACCGGATTCTTGATCCCGTGAATGAAAAAGCCGAAGCCGGGATCCAGCTCATGGAGGCTTAGGATCATCTCCTTCAGCCTTCTGTTAAACTGTCTCTGCACCTTCGGATCCGTAGTAAAGCTCTTGTTCCGGATGTCGTTGTTATAGGCGCTTAACAGGAAATCCCTGGTGGAGCTTGCATAGAGATACCGGAAACGGCTGCCGTATTCCCGGTGCAGGGCTTTATACCAGCACAGGGTCAGGTTTTCATGGTCGATACAGCGCCAAAGTCTCTCCTGCGCATTCCACACATCCCGCACGATGGTCTGCCA
>CAMNLO010000189.1 GCA_946543095.1 uncultured bacterium | reverse complement strand
CCGGAAAGGAAGACAGCTTCCGGATCTATACGACCCGCTGCGACACCCTCTTCGGCGTGACCTATATGGTCATCTCCCCGGAGCATCCCCTTCTGGACAAGTACCAGAGTGAGATCAAAAACTGGGATGCCATTGTGGCATACAGGGAGCAGGCCGCAAAGAAATCAGACTTTGAGCGCTCAGAGCTTGCAAAGGAAAAGACCGGCGTTCAGATCGAGGGCTTAACGGCCACCAATCCCGTAAACGGGGAGGAGATCCCCATCTGGGTCTCCGATTATGTTTTGATGAGCTACGGCACCGGCGCCATTATGGCGGTTCCCGGCCATGACGAAAGAGACTGGGAGTTCGCGAAGAAATTCGGCCTTCCCATCCTCCAGGTCATTGCCAATAAGAACGGGGACAGGGTGGATGTGAATGAAGCGGTGTACACGGATGTGGCCACCGGGGTCTGCGTGAATTCCGGCTTTATCACGGGCTTAAGCGTGGAAGACGCGAAGAAGCGCATGATCGAGTTCCTGGTGGAAAAGGGGATCGGCCAGGCCAAGACCAATTACAAATTAAGAGACTGGGTCTTCTCCCGCCAGAGATACTGGGGAGAGCCCATTCCCATCGTTCATTGCGAGAAATGCGGCTTTGTGGCCATTCCGGAGGAGGAGCTTCCTCTGGTGCTGCCCGAGGTGGAAAGCTATATGCCCACGGACAACGGGGAAAGCCCCCTGGCAGCCATGACGGACTGGGTGAACACCACCTGCCCCCATTGCGGAGGCCCTGCGAAGCGGGAAACGGACACCATGCCCCAGTGGGCAGGCAGCTCTTGGTATTTCCTGCGCTACACGGATCCGGACTATGACAAGGGCATTGCCTCAAAGGAAGCCCTGGAGTACTGGATGCCCGTGGACTGGTACAACGGAGGCATGGAGCATACCACACTCCATCTTTTGTATTCCAGATTCTGGCACCGTTTCTTATATGACGAGGGAGTCGTGCCCTGCCCGGAGCCCTATGCCAAGCGCACGAGCCACGGCATGATCCTGGGGGAGAACGGGGAGAAGATGAGCAAGTCCAGAGGGAATGTGGTGAATCCCGACGACATTGTTCAGGATTTCGGCGCAGACACCTTAAGAACCTATGAAATGTTCATCGGCGCCTTCGAGCTCTCCGCCGCCTGGTCTGACGACGGTGTGAGAGGCTGCAGGAGATTCCTGGAAAGGGTCTGGAAGCTGCAGGACATTCTGACAGAGGGAGATGCCTATTCTCCTGAGCTGGAGACGAAATTCCACCAGACCATCAAAAAGGTCTCCGGGGATTTTGAGACCCTGAAGTTCAACACCGGCATCGCCGCGCTGATGGCTTTGCTGAACGAGTTTACAAAGAAGCAGAGCATCAACAGGGCGGAGTTTCAAACCTATCTGACATTACTGAATCCCGTGGCCCCTCATATCACCGAGGAGCTCTGGGAGCTGGCAGGCTTCCCCGGTCATATCTACAGCGGGAAATGGCCGGAATTCGATGAGGAAAAGACCAAAGAGGACGTGATCGAGATCGCCGTCCAGATCAACGGAAAGGTCAGGGGTCAGATCAACGTGCCTGCGGATGTGTCAAAGGAAGATGCCATTGCCGCCGCAAAGGAGGCAGTGAAGGATAAGCTCACCGGTGAGATCAGAAAAGAGGTTTATGTGCCCGGCAGGCTTGTGAGCCTTGTGGTGAAATGACAGGGACACCTCCTGGCCGGTCCGGCAGAGCAGGCAGCGCACCTGTCCAAAGGGGACGTTCAGGCGCAGCCTCAGGCCGGATGGCCGTTACAAATAAAACAGCCCCTGCGGCAAAACACCGGAAGGAGCAGCAGACGACGAGCGATCAGGCGGCGGGGGACATCCCTCGCCGCCTGTCCGAATATGACCCGGAAATGCAGAAGGCCATCAAAAGGGAGCTGAAAAAGAGGGAAAGCAGAAGAAAGCTGCTGGTCTTCTTTCTGACTCTGGTGGCGGTGGGCTGCCTCGGGTATTTCGGCTTTTATATGATCACGGCCCAAAAGGCGGAGGCGGATTATGACCAGATCGCGGAGCTGAAGGGCTCCAAAGCGCTTTCCGGCACCGCGAAGCTGTTTTCCTCTGAACCCGGGGAAGAGGGAGCACCGCCGGTCCTGGAGGAGTACCAGACTCTTTATAACGCAAATAAGCGTTTTGTGGGCTGGATCAGGATCGAGGGCACGAACATCGATTATCCCGTGATGCAGACCGTGGACAATGAGTATTATCTGACCCACAATATCTCCCAGGAGAATGACAAGAACGGAGCCATTTTTCTGGACACGAACTGCGATATCGTCAAGGGAAACACCAACTGGATCGTCTATGGGCATCATATGAGCTCCGGAAAAATGTTCGGGACACTGGATAAATATGCGGATGAAGAATTTTATGTAAACCATCCTACCTTCCAGTTTGACACGATCTATGAAAAAGGAAAATGGCAGGTGCTCTATGTATTCCGTTCCCGTGTTTACGAGCAGACGGAGATCACCTTTAAATACTACCAGTTTATCGATGCCGCCTCGGAGGCGGAGTTCGATTCCGCCATGTATGAAATGGCGCAGATGAGCCTGTATGACACCGGCAATATGGCGGCCTTCGGCGACAGACTCTTAACTCTTTCCACCTGCGACCACTATGAGCAGTACGGAAGGTTCGTGGTGGTGGCGAAGAAGATCGGCTGATCGGAATAGATTGTGCCGGAAACGAAAGACTTGTACAATATCTTGTGGAGATTTGATGTTTTTTTCAGTATTCTCTAAGTGTTTCTATGGTTTTTACCGATATATGTTCCGTAGACTGTGATACTAATATAAGTTTCGGAAACCTTCGGGACAACGTGGACACATCATAGAGAGGTGAATATGAAAATAACCGGTTTTCATAACAGGATCTGGAATATCACAAGGCGGGCTGTGGCCTGTCTGCTGTTTTTTGCGCTGTTCTTTACGGAGCTGCCCATAGCGGGGCTGGAGGGGTTGCTGCAGGTTCAGGCGGCGGCAAACAGTGTCCAGTATCTGAAAATAAAAGTCCAAAAACAGGATGCGCTTGGATCAAGTACTTACAACGGATATGATCTGTCCGGTAAAGCTCAGACAGATCTGCCAATCAATGTGGAGCTGGATTCATCCCAGACCGGCACCGACCTTCCTACAGTAACTTATGATGGTGCCAAATCAACTCCTTCCGATGGAACGCTGTATTTTAAGATTGACTATGGAACCTATGAACTGACTGACGTAAAACTTTTGATCAAGACAAAATTACAATATGGTTTGTATGATCTTAATAGATTAGCTTTGGAAAACGCTTCCAATGATTATAAGTTCGCTTTTGGATCATCGGTGACCTATAACTTTATACCAATTGAAGATGTAACCCCTGGTTTCGAACCTTATACGAGGTGGGGAGAAGTCGTTTATGATTATGCTCTTCCTGATGAGATCGGCTTTTCACTGGACGATAGTTATGAAGGCTTTGTCAGCAGTACAAGCGATCCAAGCAAGAAGTATTTTATAAAAAATAAACCCGAAATGGGTTGGGATCATGATAATCTTGAACTCTTCTTTGCCGATGATAAGCCTAACAAAGCCAAGATATACATACTCATGACCCGGCACAAAGTGAATGATAAAGGTGCTTTTACAGATGACACCCTTGATTTGGATGTTTCTGTAAAGAATAGTGTTACCCTGCAGCCTCAGATGAGAGCTGTGGACGGAAACAATCAATATCATTGGGTAAACGGATGCTCTTCGTATTATACCGTCGGTGAACTGCAGACCGTAACCACTTCGACTGAAAACCCCTGGTTTATCGTTTCTACGAATAAGCCGTCAGGGGATCCGGAATGGGATCTCCGTTCGTGCCGCATTGAGTGTACTGTTTCTCAAGTGTACAACCTTGATATCCATATCAATGATTCTATCCAGAAAGTCCGTTTTTGTGATAATAAGAAAAAGGATCTGACAGAATGCGATCTTTACAAAAACAGAGAGTACAGTCTTACCTTTAAAGGGAACAATTCGACTCCGGGATCTGTCATTCAGCTGGTGGATGACCTGAATAATGATTTCGGCACTGCTTTCCAATTTGATAGGGATGTGGATTGGTGCGTCAGAGATACTATGCCTGGTGATAATCCGAATTATTCGGACACCTCGGAATTTAACTGGAAGGATAAGATTGAAATAGTTGATACCGACTCAAGGTTTACAGTTGATGAATACGGAAAGCTAAAAACCGGAAACGTTAAAGGGGCAAAGGTTCTGGGAGCCCGTGTAGATTATGGCGGGAAGTATAATT
>CAMNLO010000188.1 GCA_946543095.1 uncultured bacterium | reverse complement strand
ACTTTATTCTAACATCAAAGCAGGGAACGGCCAAACCGGCTCCCACCTCCAGAGAGGGATGCCGTCGATCTCATCCACCGGAACAAACTCTCCCGCAGCCTTATACTCTGCCGTCAGATAACCCTGAAGGATCTGCAGCTCATCCTCCTCAGCCGCCAGAAGGATTCCGGGGTTGCTTATGATATCCCTTACCGGGTCCTCGATCCCCTCCTGGGATGCAAAATACAGCCCGGAGGGGGACGGGATTATCCAGCCGCCCAGAAATGCAACGCCTTCGAAATAGTTTTTCCATTTTCCGTTAATAGTTAAAAAATCATCAGACATTTTATTATCGATTAAAAACGTACCGGGTGTTCCCAAAAGAAAGCTGTGGGGATACTGCCGGTGGAATTCCTCAAAAAACGCCATTCTGTCAGGAAGTTCTCTGTATCTGTACTCTCCGGAGTGGATCCATTGGAAAATACAGAAAATGGAAATAAATAAAATCGAGATTAAACATAGCAGCTGCTTCGGTGCTTTAATCCTCTCCGCATCTGCTGCTGTCAGTGAAAAAACAGCCGTTCCCAAAAATGCTCCCACCTCTGCTCTCCAGAGGGGCCGTCCCATGCAGATCAGATACCAGAGTTCTCCCATGAGGATCCCCGTAAGCACCAGCGCTGACAATCTCTGCTTCCCGGAGCCCAAAGCCAGGGCAGTCAGAATGAGGATGCCGCAGAACCAGAACAAAGGCTCTGTTTTCATGTGTTCGGCAAGCACTCTGCCCATCTGGCGAAGGACCCAGGGCTTGGCCGTCAGGGAATGGGAGCCATCCCGGTAGAGGATCTCCCGGATGGTTTTCAGCTTTTCAGGTGTAAAGACCTGCGGATCCGCATACATCCAGGCCCTTAACATTGCCAGTTCCTCCGGCAGGATCCCGGCCGCCTTGTATTCCGCCTCATGGGCTTCATACTCCAGGGTGTTGTAGTCCAGGATCTCTTCCCTTAAGGTGTTGAATTCCCGAAACTGCTTCCAGGCCGGATCCGACTCATAGGAGATATGGTCAAACAAAAAGAGCAGCGAAAGAGCAAGGGCCGGCAGCAGCAATAGCCTGCACTCCTTCAGATTTCTCTTCCGGTCCTCTCCCATGATCCCCAAACCAAGTGCTGCCAGGAAAAAAGGGAGTACAAAGGCAAAGCATTTCCAGCGGAACATAAGGCCCAGACAGGAGAACAACGTACCGAAGGCAGGCAATGCAGCATTCCTTTCCCGGGAAAGCACCGCCTCATACAAAAGCAAAAGCCCCGCCGCGGAATAGAGCATTCCGGATTTCGTGTACTGCATATTGAACAGATAATCCCTGAAAAACAAAAGGGAGGGGGGGACGCAGAACAGAAAGGTAAGCCACAGCGGCGCGTTGTGAAGAAGCCTTCCCGTCAGACGCCGGAGGATGGCATAGACCGCCCCCAGGTTTGCGATGAGCATCAGCCAGTAGAACCAGTTGATCCCCGGGACCAGAGCAAACAATCCCCTGAGCATAAAGCCCAGAGCGGTATTCAGATGCACCAGATACTGGGACTGCGGGCCGAAGGCCCCTGCTGAGAGCAGGTTGATGAACTCGTCATCATTGCTTTCAAAGGAAGCGGAGCGGAAATGCGCCACCACAAGCCCGAACATGAGAAAGGCGAAGCACAAAACGCCCTCCGCCCTGAAATCCCTTTTGTTTGTCCGTGTCTCCATCAGTTGAATTTAAACAGCTTCTGGGAAAGCCTGTAGCCTGCCAGTGAAATCTTTCTGCCGGCCTTGCCGGGCAGGTTCATATAGCCTCCCATGAGCCCGTAGCGCAGCTTGATGAAAATTTCCATATCCTGTTCTCTGATGTACTCCCAGAGCTCCTTCCGCTTCGCCAGATTCTCCTCGCTGCCGGATCTCAGCGCCATGACCACGGAGATGGTGGTAATGATCTCCAGATAATTCATCATATAGTGCCAGAGCTTTCTTCTGGTCTTGATCTCGAACTTGTGCTCGCAGAGGAAATCCACCATGATCCTGTTCACCTTCATCTGCTGGTCGATCCTGCCGATCATGACCTTCTCGTTGACGGACTGGTCTGCCCTGCCGATGTAATACCTGTAGAAGTTCACGTTCAGGTAATACAGATACTTCACAGAGGGAAGGGGCTCAAAGACAAAGAGATTGTCCACGTAGAAGGTGTGCTCCGGCATTACGATGCCGGCAGAGCGAAGAAGCTCCGTCCTAAAGATCACGGAATGCATCAGGATGTACTGTCCCTTGAAAAAGATCCCCACCTCATCCCAGGTAAAGACCCGGTTTTCCGGCAGGGCATGGCGGTAGCGCATGACCTTGCTGCCGGCATCCATCTTTTCGTACACGAAATTGCTGACCATCATATCCAGGGGCTGCCCTTTGGAGATCAGCTCCTTTAAGGTCCTTAAGATCCTTACATATGCGTCCCTGGATACCCAGTCATCGCTGTCCACCACCTTAAAGAACACACCCTCCGCCGCGGCAAGGCCTGTATTGATGGCTGAGCCGTGGCCGCCGTTTGGCTTATGGATCGCCCTTACGATGCCGGGGAAACGGTCCTCGTAGGAATCGGCGATCTCCGCTGTCCTGTCAGAGGAGCCGTCGTCCACGATGAGGATCTCCACATCCTCTCCCCCCACCAGAAGGGAATCGATGCATTTTTCCATGTAATCCTGGGAATTGTAGCAGGGTACAGCAAATGATAACAATTTCATAAAGTCTTCTCCTTCAGTTTTTCACTGCCGACATCGATCTCCAGCAGTTTTGCGTATACAGAAAAAGCGCTGGGAATGGGATACTCTCCCTGTGCCTCATGCTTTTCAAGAAATAAAAACTCTCTTCCCTCTCCTGTGAGTGCGCCCCTCTCCAGTTCGTCTGTCCGGATCTCATAGCCGATCATCCGCCACTCCCTGCTGGTGAAGATATGCTTTGCCACCGGCAGCTTCTTGATCCGGATGGCTTTTAACCCCACGGAATCCAAATATTCCATAACCTCCCGACGGCTTAAATGCCCCTCTAAGGTCGGGAACTCATACATTCCCGCAAGAAGACCCTTGCGGCTCCGTTTCCGGATCACGGTACGGACCCCGTCCCGGATCAGAAGCACCGTCTTCTCATCGATATAGCGCTTCTTTTTCTCTCCCTTTTTCGGAAACCCGATCTCACAGCCCCCAAGATGAGCCCTGCAATAGGACGAGGCGGGACAATTCCCGCATTTCGGGCACCCGTTGGGGAGGCAGACAATGGCTCCCAGCTCCATCAGCGCCTGATTAAAGGCTCCGGGCTCCTCTTTCGGAAGGATCTCGGTGATCTCCTTTCGGACGGAGCGGACCGTATCCGGCAGATCGATGAGCCTGTCGTCTTTTCTCAGCCTTGACAGGACTCTGTATACATTGCCGTCCACCGCCGGCACCGGGATCTGAAAGGCAATGGATGCGATGGCACCTGCGGTATAGGGGCCGATCCCCGGAAGTTTTAAGAGCTCCTCATAGGAGGCAGGCATCTCTCCGTGAAAGCGGAAGCACACATCCGAAGCGGCTTTCTGGAGATTCCTGGCCCGGGAATAATAGCCAAGTCCCTCCCACTGCTTTAACAGCCTGTCCTCTTCGGCTCCCGCAAGGCTGAAAAGATCCGGGAATTCCTTCAGAAACCGTTCATAGTACACCTTCACAGCCTCCACCCTGGTCTGCTGCAGCATGACCTCGGAGACCATGATATGATAGGGATCCTTTGTCCTTCTCCAGGGCAGATCCCGTTTGTGTTCTGAGAACCAGGCCAGCAGATCCTCCGGAAACCGCTCCAGACCCTTCCAGGACAGGTCTGCTTTCTTCTGCATCATTCCGGGCTTTCTTTCCCCTTCCCCTCAGCTTTATCCACCCAGGGCACTCTGGCGCTGGGCACCACCTCGGAGGCAGGGGAGGTATGCACGTCCTGATCGTCGAAAAAGATATCCGCCCGAAAAGCCTTTAACACTTCTCTTTTGGAGATCCCTCCCAGGAAGAAGGCTTCGTCGATCCTCACATCCCAGGCCCTGAGGGTCCTGATCACCCGCTCATGGGCGGGTGCGCTCCTGGAGGTCACCAGGGCGGTCCGGATAGGGGCCGCATTCTCGGGATATTCATTCTGCAGCTCTGAAAGGGTTTTTAAAAACTTGGCAAAGGGCCCTGCGGAAAGAGGGTTCCTGGCATTTTTCTTCTCGTTTTCCTCAAAGGCCGAAAGCCCCTCCTCCTGATAGACCCTCTCGGAATCATTCGCAAATAGAACGGCGTCGCCGTCGAAGGCCATGCGGATCTGGCGAAAGCTCCCCTTTTCAT
>CAMNLO010000187.1 GCA_946543095.1 uncultured bacterium | reverse complement strand
ATGCTGCATCTTCTGGGCTATGACCATGAAAGCGAAGAGGATGCAAAAGTCATGGAGCAAAAGCAGGAATCAGCTTTACACAAGCTTGGGATCACAAGGGATTAACGGGATCATGACAGGAAAGATCAAGCTCAGCCTGAATACGGTACAGACCTTCGGAATGCTTTTGGCACTGCTTGCCCTGATGTTTCTGGGCAGACGGGAAGGGAGCAGTATGATCGGGCTTCTCTGCCTCTTTCTTTCTTTTCCGGTGCTGTTCATGATCCTGTTTTCCATGTCCATAAAGCAGCCCTTTGCGGTGTTTGTAAAGCAGAGGCTTCGAATGGAGCAGGCCTATTTTGCCCTGCGGCTTCTCAGGCTGCTTCTGTTTCTGGCGGCGGTGTTTCATGGGGCCGCCGGCGTACTGATCTTTTTCATGTCTCCCGTGCTGTCGGAAAAGCTGTTAAAAACTCCCCTGCTCTCATTTCCTTTGCGGTTTGCGGGCATCGGGCTTTTTTTCATGGCCTTTGTTTACGTGATCGCAGGATTCCTCCAGGGCATGGGGCTGGTGAAATATGTGAAGCAGGGCTTTCTGGTACTGTGGATCCCCTGCATTCTGGTGGGGAGTGCTCTGGCCGCGGTGTTTTCTCCCTATGGGGAAAAGGTGGCGGTGTTCATGCGTAATCCCGTTTACAGGGACCTGTACACGGTGTTCGGCATCGGCGTGGGACTCCTGGCCGGCTGTTTTTTGAGCTTTCTCTATTTTCTTGTGGTGCTGATCCTTGTGATCCGCCGCAATGACGCCTATTTTGACGATCTTCCCAGACAGGATATCCCCACCGGGAATTTCTTTATCACGATCCCCTCCTATGTGCTGACCCTGTTCTTCCGGTTCGGGGTATTCTTTCTGGATATCCTGATCTTTGCCGCCACTCAGGAAAAGTTCACCTTCGCGGATCTGGGATCAGCGCTCTTTGGGGGCTTTCTTCTGACCCTGTTTTTATCCATGCTCTTTTCCCTTCTGCCCATGAATTCTTTAAGAGGCCTGCAGCTTGCCTTAAAGAACCGGGAGATCAGGGATGCGGGAGATATTCTGGAACAGATGATCCGGAACCTCTATCTGTTTCTTGCGCCGGTGTCCCTGTATCTGTTTGCCGCGGCACCGGCCCTGCAGGAGCTTTTGTTCGGGGAAGCTGGAGAGCTGCAGGTGAGAGCCATGCGGATCCTGTCCTTTGCGCTGCTGGTGTTTCCCCTGCTGCCCTTTTTTGATTCTTTTCTGCAGCAGGGCAGGAAGGGAAGACTGATCTGGATCGCGGGAGGAGCGGCATTCCTTCTGCATCTGATCCTGTTTACGATACTGATGTCCAGGGGGATGGATTTTTCCACGGCCTTTTCCTCCGCCCTTCTTTGCTATGCGTTGGTCAGAAGCTTTGTGGAGATCATTCTGGTCTTCCGGATGGTGCGTCTTAAGGCAGATCTTTTAAGGGCCATCGGGATCCCCATGCTGATCTCGGCGGTGCTGTCTTTAGTGGTATTTCTGTTTGTGGGAAATGTGAAGCTGCCGGCTCTGATGCTGACATTGCTTTCACTCTTTATCATGGGAGGGCTTTACACACTTGCTGTCATTCTCATCAGAAGAAATGTCTGATGGCCTAAGGAGGGAATGAGGATTCGTATGGCGAAAAGAATCGCGATCATCGGAGGCGGTGCCTCCGGGCTGGCAGCGGCGATATACGCCGCCAGAGAGGGCGGACATGTCACCCTGTTTGAAAAGAACGAGAGGGTGGGGAAAAAGCTCCTGATGACCGGAAACGGGAAATGCAATCTGACGAACCTGTCCTATTCCGAGAGCAATTATTTCAGCTCTGAAAGAGAGCTGCTGCCCTCCTTCCTGAGGCTGCACGATCCGGAGGAGATCATGGATTTCCTTGGCAGCATCGGCCTGTTTCTGGTACAGAAGGAATGGAGGATCTATCCCTTATCCGAACAGGCGGCGTCCGTTCTGGATGCCCTCAGGTTTACCTGTGCCGAGGAGGGGGTGGAGCTTCGCACCGGCGTGAACGTCCGGGAGGTGAAGGAGCTGGAGCAGGGCTATGATGTGATGGGGGAGCAGTTTGATTCCGTGATCATTTCCTGCGGCGGAGCCTCCTATCCCCAGACCGGCTCCGACGGCTCCGGCTACAAGCTGGCCCGGGATTTCGGACTGCAGTTTGCAGGGATCTTTCCTGCCTTATGTCCTCTGATCTGCAAGGAGGATTTCTATAAACAGATCGCCGGCGTCAGGGCCCAGAGCCGCATCACCCTTTTTGTCAACGGAGAAAGCGTCTGGGAAGAGACAGGGGAGCTTCAGTTAACGGAAAAAGGCATCTCCGGCATTGTGGTGTTCCAGTTTTCCAGGCTTGCGGCGGAAGCGATCCACACAGGAGAGCAGGTGTTTGTGGATATCGATTTCCTGCCGGATATGGAGGAAAAGGATATTCTGGATGAGCTGAATCTCAGGATCCTTCTGCACAATGAGGCCACGGCCCTGGAGCTGACCAATTCCCTGCTGCCCAAAAAGCTTCTTCTGCTGATCTTAAAGCTTTCCGGCATCAAACCCACAAGACCGGCCTCCCAGGCCCATATCGGCTGGGATGCCTTCTGCCATCTGATCAAGCATTTTCGTTCCGAGATTCAGGGCACAGTGGGCTATGACCATGCCCAGACCACGGCGGGAGGCGTGCTGCTTTCCCAGGTGACAGAGCATCTGGAGGCGGTGGAGCATCCGGGGCTTTTCTTTACCGGGGAAATGCTGGACATCGACGGCGTCTGCGGAGGCTATAATCTCCACTGGGCCTTTTCCAGCGGTATCACCGCGGGAGAATGGGCGGCAAAGGTGCAATGATCCAGGTCAGGGATATCAGAGTAAGGGAGTCCGGGGAAAAGGACATGGGCTATGGAAACGCCCTTGCAAAAGCCCTGAAACTTTTACGGATCTCGGAGAGAGACATTACAAAGGTGCGGATCCTGCGGCGTTCTCTGGATGCCCGCAAAAAGCCGGAGCTGTTCTTTATCTACACCCTGGGGATCACCCTGAAAGACGCGGATCTGGTGTACCGGATCCTGAAACACTGCAAGGATCCCGCAGTGTCTGCCGGTAAAGCAGTCAGATACAGTTTCCCCAAACCCAGGAGAATATCCGGCAGGGAAAACAGACCCGTGATCGCGGGCTTTGGACCTGCCGGGATGTTTGCGGCATACTATCTTGCCCGTGCCGGTTTGCGGCCCATTGTGATCGAACAGGGCGCCCCCATTGAGGAGCGCAGCCTGGATGTGAAACGGTTCTGGGAGGGGGCCGGGCTGAAGCCCTGCTCCAATGTACAGTTTGGCGAGGGAGGGGCGGGAGCCTTTTCCGACGGCAAATTAAACACCGGTAATCAGGACAGGGACGGGGTCTATCTTCAGGTATTGAAGGATCTGGTCTCTTTCGGTGCGCCGGAGGAGATATTGTATGACGCAAAGCCCCATCTGGGAACGGATGTGCTCCACCGGGTGGTGAAAGCCCTCAGACAGCGGGTCACTGAGCTTGGGGGAGAGATCAGATTTCATACGAAGCTTGTGGGTGTGCGCGGTTTTGGAGAACAGCAGGCTCTTTGCTGCACACTTCGTTCCACTGATGAAAAAGAGGACGGCTTGGAGGAAGAGCTTACCGCTTCCTGTCTTTTGCTGGGGATCGGCCATTCCGCAAGGGACACATTCCGGATGCTTTCGGACGCCGGATTTGCCATGGAAAAGAAGCCCTTTGCCGCAGGCCTTCGGGTGGAGCATTCCCAGAAGCTTATCGATCATTCCCAATACGGAAGGGAGCGGGGGATCCTTCCTGCCGCGTCCTATAAGCTGACGGGCAGGACAGCGTCCGGCAGAAGCGTCTATTCCTTCTGCATGTGCCCGGGTGGGTATGTGGTGAACGCAGCCTCCGAAGAAGGGGGGCTTGCGGTGAACGGCATGAGCTATTCCGACAGGGGCGGCGGGAACGCGAATTCCGCCATCGTTTTGTCTGTGACCCCTGCGGATTTTCCGGGGGAGGATGTGCTGTCCGGCATGGAGTGGCAGAGAAGCCTTGAGCAGAGAGCCTTTGCGTTAGGCGAGGGGAAGATCCCCTGGTGCACCCTTGGAGAGTTTCGTGCAAAACGCCTGCAGGCAGGCGGCGAAAGCCCTGCGTCTTTATCCCATCCGGAGGCTTTGGACAAGGCGTCTCCTGTCCCGGCCCACAAAGGACTCAGCAGGAAGGCCCCCATCTGGGAGCTGTTTTCAGAGGAGCTGTACAATGGCTTTCTGGAAGGGATGGAAGAATTCGGAAAAAAGATCAAAGGCTTTGATGCGCCGGATACGATA
>CAMNLO010000186.1 GCA_946543095.1 uncultured bacterium | reverse complement strand
TCTCCGTATTCCATTCGGTATGTGACGGCCGGGGGCTCTATATGTTCGCCCGGACTCTTTTATACTATTATTTCACCTTCGGTGGCTGCAATATCGCAAACCTCGGCCACTTTATCCTGACGGAGGAGGTTCCTGCGGATCCCTCGGAAATGGCGGATCCCTTCACCTATCACAGGGAGTTCAATCCTTCCGCCCATCCCGCCTTTGAGCGCAAGACTGACAATCCGGTATTCAAACTGCCGGAAGAGGTGAAGGGCGTGGATAAGTGCGAGTATCACAGAAAATTCCAGTATATCCTGAATACAAAGAGGTTCCTGGAGCTGGCCCATCAGGCGGAGACAAGCTTTGACGCCTACTTCAATCTCCTGGTGGCAAAGACCATACATGACAGCTATGACACGAAGGGCAAGCTGATCATGGAGCTGGGGGCCGTGGACTTAAGGCCCTTCTACGGCAGCCATTATCTCCAGAATATGCGGGAGCTGTTCTGGGTGCCCTTTATCGAGCCCCTGTTCAAGGTACCGGAAAAGTTTGCGGCGCTGATGGTAAGGGATGTTCTGATGAGAAGCCAGCTGCAGAAGGCCCATTACGACGGCATCGTCTACCAGAGCATCGAGTCCTACAAGGAAATGTTCAATTTCCCCCTTGCGGACACGGAAGGCTTGAAAAAGCTGCGCCACGGGCTCTGGGAGGATCCCTTCTTCAAGACCACCTATTTCTGTACCAATATGGGGCCTCTGGGACTGGGAGAGGACATCGATCCCTTTGTGGAGATGGCGGATTGCTCCGCACCCTGCCTGTCACCCCATCCCTATTTCCTGCTGGTGACCCAGGGGAAGGTGACCACCGTAAACTTCATCCAGAGGCATTTCGACAAAAAGCTGGCCTTAAAGCTGTTAGGCACCTTCCGGGAGCTGGGAGTGCTGGAGAAATACGTGGACTGCGGCAGATTTGAAAGCGACAAGCTCCATGTGAGGAGCCTTGCAAGAGAGAAATAGGAGAAGCGTGATGAAATACTCCATTATCGACCGCCCCTCAGCCGGGGCACAGAATATCATCAAGCGGAAATGCTTCGACAAGCGTCTCCAGGATCTCATCGACAGCACGAAGGTGGAATCCATGGGCATCTGTCAGGGCAGTGTGCTGGAGATCGTGGTCGCCAGTGATATCGCCGAAAAGAGAGGCGATGTCTTCGCGGGCGAGCTGAACGGGACCTGCCCGAACCATATCACCTGTCTGGCGGTATTGGGAACCACCGCAGCGGTGAAAGCAGCCATGAAGGCCATCGAAGAAAATTTGGACGGAAGGATTCATTAAATGGCATTCGCGGAGAACGTAAACGGCGAAAAACAGAGGATCATCCAGGAATTCGTTCCCGGAAAGCAGATCACGCTGGCCCATATCATTGCGAAGCCCAATCCGGATTTCTATAACAAATTCGGACTGATCGACCAGACCGGTGCAGTGGGCATCATGACCATCACGCCCAGCGAAGGCGCCATGATCGCATCCGATATCTGCTCCAAGGCGGCGGATATCAAGGTGGGCTTTGTGGACCGGTTCAACGGCTCCCTTGTGATCACGGGAAATGTATCCGCGGTGGAAAGAGCCTTGAAGGACGTGATGACCGTGATGTGCGATCTTCGTACCCTTGGCTTTGCACCGGCGATCATCACAAGGACCTGATGACGGGAGCGGAGGCCGGAAAGCAGGCGGAAAATCAGGAAGAGTCCATGAGAGAAGCTGTCTCGGGGGATCCTTCTGAGAAGAAGCCGAAGCAGGACGGGGAAAAGCTGCGTCTCATGTTTGTGGGGAAGATCGCGGCAGGGAAGACATCCCTCTGTCAGAGGCTCAATCATGAGGAGCTGACCTACAGGAAGACCCAGACTGTCCAGGTCCTTGCCAATGATATCAATATGATCGACACACCGGGGGAGTATCTGGAACGCAGGATGTTCCGCGGTCCCCTGATGGTAACTGCGATGAACGCGGACCTGATCCTTCTGGTGCAGTCCGCTCTGGATGAGCAGACCATGTTTCCGCCACAGTTTACCACCATGTTTCCGAAGCCCTGCATCGGCATCGTGACAAAGATCGACAAGGCGGAGAACAGAAAAATAGAGATCGCTGAAAAGTATCTGGAATATGCGGGAGTGGAAACGAGCTTCCGTGTCAGCAATGTGACGGAGGAAGGGATTCCTGAGCTTTATCGGTATCTGGAGGCGTTTGAAGAGAAGCTTCAGACCGCTGCCGGAGAAGCATCGGAAAAGAAGGTCGGAAATGAAGCAGAAAGCACACAGGAAATATAGCGGATGAGGTTTTCCCAGGCGGTTTCCGGAGCCCTGGTCATTCCGGAGTTGGAAGCGTTGATCGCGGATTGTTCCTGTGCGTCCGATTTAAGTGTTTTTGCACTGGATTATAAGGGCAGCCTGTTTTCTGAAGAGAAGGGCCCCTTATTTTTATGGGAAGAGGGAAAGGCGGATCGGGAGCTGGTGGTTCTGTACCGGGAGTGGGGCGCAAAGGCCTGCATTTATACTGCAATGGCGGGAGGCCCGAGAGTGTTCGTGTGCCCTGCAGGCTTTTTCTTCGGTGTTTCCCCCATCATTCTGGATGATGTCTGCTACGGCGCCATCCTGATCGGTCCCGCCGTGCCGGAAAGCGAGGCGATGCCTCCCGAGGTGGTGCTGATGGACGAGCACTCCAAGCGGGATGGCAATGGCGAACGGACCGCTCAGTTCCGTGAACGGTTCAGCGATCTGAAGGAGCTGTATCAGAAGGGAACAAAGATCTCCCCCCTTCGTCTCCAGGGCCTTTTGAAGCTGCTGGACAGAGCCCTTACCGGACTTCTGCAGAAGGAGCTGGTAGGAAGGCTGGTCTCGGATTATGAGCGCAGGAGCCTGGATGAGGAAACGAAGCGGAAGGGAGAGGGCATCGCAGAGAGCCGGGACGGAACGGTTTACGAAAAGCTCCGTCATGCTTTCCAACGGCACGTTTACAGGGAATGTGTCAATATCGCCCACAACTGGATCTACGAGATCTATGACGGGGAACCGGACGAGGTGGAGCGCTACCGGAAGCTGGCGGATTTCTTCCTGGTGCTTTCCAAGGTCAGCGCGGAATTCCATGCTCCCTTAAGCGAGATCATTTTAAGGGATGTGGAATCCAACACCTTTATCAAGACTCTGACAAAGGGCAGGTTTTTTGTCTACCGTATGGCAGAGGGCTATATCACAAGGATCTTCCGGGAGATCGACAGGAGCTATCGGTATCAGAGCGGCATTGAGAAGGCCATCAATTACATCGACAGCCACATCCGGGAGGATATCAGCCTGGAGGCCGCCGCCCAGACCGCGGACTTAAACACCTATTATTTCAGCAAAGTGTTCAAAAAGAACATGGCGGTGAATTTTGTAAACTATCTTTCCGCAAGGAGAATGGACATTGCGGGAGAGATGCTTTTATACACGGATCTTTCCGTTTCCGATATCGCGGAAGAGGTTTCCTACGGAGCGGAGACCGGATACTTCAGCAAGATCTTCAAGAAGTATTTCGGGGTAACGCCTTCCGAGTTCCGCCAGATCTCACAGGAGGCTTCCGGTGAGAACAAAGCTGCGGAGAGTCAGAAGAAAGCGGAAGCGCTGATGGAAGAGCTGAGGCTGCCTTCCTCTTTCCGCCTGAGGAACAGACATCTGATGCTCTGAGCTTTTTGTATAGGTTGCACAAAAATAACATCTGTTTTTTCTTTTATTGCAAAAATTTGCAATAATTTGTCAAAAAAACACATTGGAAATACAGAGGTTTTTTTTTACAATATTGTGTAGCGTGCGGTAAAAATCCGTTCTCCGGAGGTATCACAGGGCAGAGCCGAGGAGGATCAGCCGCAGTTCGAACTAAGATGGTTCTATTCATCAAAAAAGATCGAAAGGGATGCAAGATGAAAAGATCAAAAAGATTTGAGGCACTTGAGAAAAGGCCGGTAAACCAGGACGGGTTTGTCAAAGAGTGGCCTGAAGTGGGTCTGATCGCGATGAACTCCGAATTTGACCCCAAGCCCAGCATTAAGATCGAGAACGGCGTTGTCACCGAGCTGGATGGCAAGAAGAGAGCCGACTTCGACCTGCTGGATTACTTCATTGCCGATCACGCCATCGTGCTTGAGAATGCCGAGAAGGCTATGGCAGTGGATTCTCTGGAAGTGGCAAGGATGCTGGTGGATATCAACGTCTCCCGTAAGGAGATCCTTGATCTCTCCCTCTCCATGACACCCGCCAAGTTAACGGAAGTCCTGGGCATGATGAATGTTCTGGAGATGATGATGGGCGTGACCAAAATGCGTGCCCGTATCTCCCCCGCCAACCAGGCACACGTTACCAACGTCAAGGACAGCATGGTGCAGATCGCT
>CAMNLO010000185.1 GCA_946543095.1 uncultured bacterium | reverse complement strand
TTATAAATGAGAGGCCTGCTGACAAAAACGCTGTGAGCAAGACGATCCTGACTAACACCGGGACCACAGAGGCGCCGGTACTCAGGGCAGAACAGCCCGGCACAGTGTCCGTGAAGCTGACCTATAAGACAGACAAGGCAAACAGCACCGTGAAAGAAACCAAAACCGTGACTGCCCAGGTGTCCGTTACGGAAACAGGCTCCCTGGCTCCTAAAAGCATCAATGTGGCTGCATCCGCTTCCCTGAGCATGGACGAGCCCCGTCAGGAGCTGCTGCTTCCCGTTACCACAAGCCCTTTTATCCCCGGGGTCAGACTGGACTGGAAATTCACGGATAAAAGCGGCAATGTACTGGAATCCCAGACGAACAGCTGCCTTGCCATAGAGCCCAATGTGGAGCAGGGAGCTTACAATTACCTGCGCCTCACCGCAAAAGCCGCCGGGGAGGGGAATACGCCCGTCACCCTGTATCTCAGGGCCTTTTACGGGGAAAAGGTGAAAAGCAGGGTACTTAAGGCCACGGTGTATCCCGCGGTTTCAGGCGGTATCATTAAAAAGGGAAGTGCTGTGAAAAGCGACACTGACACTACCGTCATCAACAGAAAGTCTTCCGTCACTTTCTCCGGGCAGATCACAGGCGGCATCAGCACAAAGGACCTTTACTGGGCATCCGGCGATCCTTCCGTGTTTACCGTGAACGCGAAAAACGGCAAGGTCACCGCCGTGAACCAGGGGGAGGCAGCCCTGTCTCTCTGCTCCTCGGAAACCGGTCTGGAGGTGGCAAAGACCATGATCCGGGTGGTGAATCCCCTGACGGGCATCACATTAAACACAAAAACCGTCACCATCCGGAAAGCAGGGACCGGTTCTGTCCTGGTCCTCTCCTACAATCCGTCAGACGCCTCGGACAAGACCGTCTCATGGACCTGCACCGCTGCCTCAAACACCGGCATCAAGGATAAACAATCTGCCCTGCGCTCCATTGTGCTGACCGGCTCAAGCGGCTCCACAAGCGCTTCCGTTTTCTCCGTTACCACAAATGCGGGAGAGCCTCTTACCTTCACTGGCACCGTGCCGGGGATCTACACCATTAAGGCGACGGCCGCCAACAAAAAGACCGCCTCCTTCACCGTGAAAGTCCTGGGAGAGGTCACGGATCTGTCCCTGAAGGTCACTGGAGCCTTAAAGCCTGCTGAGGATTCTTCAAGCGACTATACCCTCTCCTTAAAGCCCGGGGCCTCCTTCACGGTCTCTCCCGTGTTTACGGCGGAGTACGGCGCCGTGAAGGCCTGTGCTTCCCGCAGCAGCAACACCCTTGCCGCCACCACCAATAAGGGAAAGATCACCATATCGAAGTGTGCGGCCAAGGGCTCCACTGCCATAGTCACCATCATGTGCGTGGACGGGATCCATTACCGCACCATAAAGGTCACTGTATTATAGCCGATTTAACCGGCGATCTTTAACTGTCCCTTCTTTCTGTCGAAGAGATAGACATGCTCGGATAAGACCTCCTGCTCTAAGAGCTGGGTCTCATTGACCTCCCGCACCATTTCCGAAAGCTGGGCGCCCCGGAAGACGCCGTCGTCCGGCATCAGGATCACCTCATGAATGGAGCTGGGAAGCACGTAGATATCCTTATCCAGGTGGTCCGCCACATCCTGCAGCACTCCTCTGTAGATGATGGCGGCCGCCCCCTGGATCCTGTCACGGTTTCCCAGAACAAACAGGGCCTTTTCCCTGTCCGATAAAACCTCCGGCGTCAGAAGATTCAGGATCTGGTCCTCCCACTGTTTCCTCCAGTTTTCCGGAATACTGTCCGGAACTGTTTCCCTTCTTTGTTTTCCGGTGGTATTCCTGGTGATCAGTTCCCCGATCACTTCCTTCATGTTCTTCATCTCACAGGGCAGGATCTTCGGAGTGTTTTCCTTTGCGGCCTCATAGAGCTGATCCTTTGTGATCCCCCAGAGCAAAAGATGGGCATTCGTGATGAGGATGGAACCGATACCGATGCCCTCGCTTAAGATCCTGCAATAGAACACAATGGCCAGGTCCAGGTAAGGGATATAGGGCACGCTTTTCAGCATCTCCTTATTCTTTTCGAAGTTCACCAGCTTGAAGGCTACCTTGCTCTTTACGCTTTCAAATTCCTTAAAAAAGCTCATGTCCAGGGTCTTTCCGGTGTTTTCCACATCGCAGCTTTCATAGAGCAGAAGGATCTCCTTCCCGATGATCTGAAGCTCTCTGCCGTTTTGATACTCTTCGAAAAAGGGCTCCAGATAAATGCTGGGGGAAAAGTCCACCCCCTGCTTTTCTATGATCAGCCCGCTTAAAACGGTGCCGTTGTTCTTGGGCACCTCCCTGACGGATACACGATACTCCTCTCCCAAAAGTCCGCGGACTCTCCCGCAGATGTCATCACGAAATTCAATGAATGTCATAGATATGCTTCCTTTCTGAAACAAGATTAGATTAGAATTGGCAAAAGAAAAAGGCAGCAGTCTTTGGACTGTTGCCTTTGACAAATCTGAGATGAAAGGGCCGGATTATACTCTCTTTAAGTACTCACCGGTGCGGGTGTCGATCAGGATCTTATCTCCCTGATTCACAAACAGCGGAACGCTGACCTGTGCGCCTGTTTCCACAACGGCGGGCTTGGTGGCGTTTGTGGCGGTGTCGCCCTTGAAGCCGGGCTCCGTGTCCGTGATCTCCAGCTCCACATTGATGGGAGGCTCCACGGCGTACACATTGCCCTTATAGGAGCAGACCTTGCACATCTCGTTTTCCTTCACGAACTTCATGGCAGACTCGATATCGCTCTTGTTCAACATTGTCTGCTCATAGTTCTCAGTGTCCATGAAGACGTACATATCGCCGTCCGCGTAAAGATACTGCATTTCCTTTCTATCGATATGTGCCGTCTCGCATTTCTCGGTGGGCCGGAAGGTTTTCTCCACCACACCGCCGTTTACGATATTCTTCAGCTTCGTCCTCACGAATGCGGCGCCCTTGCCGGGCTTCACATGCTGAAATTCCACGATCTGATAGACCTGGCCTTCCAGCTCGATCGTGACGCCGTTTTTGAAATCGCCTGCAGAAATCATACAAACCTCCTGTGCCGCGTCCCTTGACACCCCACCCCGGGATCTTTCCATCCTCCGGCGGGAAAACGCAGCTTACTGAATTTACGCCTGATACCCGAATATTCTACATGATATGAAGCGCAATTTCAACCAAAAATTAATCTTTTCCGATCCTTTTGATGGCTTCATCGATCCCGTCCAGATATCCCTGAAGCCCCCTGCCGTAGATCTGCAGATCGCAGGCCGGAGCCGTCACGGACACCTTCCTGAACTCCTCCCTGCCGGAGATATCAGAGATATGGACCTCGATCTTGGGAACAGTCCGAAGATCCAGCAGGGCGTCGTGTATGGCATAGCTGTAGTGGGTGTAGGCCCCTGGATTGATGATGATGCCCTGTGTCCCGTCGGTGTGGGCATCCTGGATCCTGTCGATGATGGCCCCCTCGTGGTTGGACTGGAAGACCTCGATTTTGGCCCCCACAGCCTCCCCCTTCTTCGCAATCAGGTTCAGCAGATACTCATAGTCCTCTTTTCCGTAAACGGACTGCTCCCTGATCCCCAAAAAATTCAGATTGGGACCGTTGATCACTAAAAGCTTCATACTCTCTCCTTTACTGTGTCAGCGTGATCTCAAGCTTCGATACACAGCTTCCGCTGATATCTAAGGAAATGCTGAATAATTCAGCATTTCCTTAGCCCCTCCGGGGGATCGCAACATATCTATACTACTTTATACGGGAAAAAAACTCCAATTGCAACGGTTTCTGCGCGAGTCGCTGCGTTTTTGCGCGAGTCGCATGTATTCCGACTATTTATTAAATATTCTGATAATTTAAGACAGATCCGACAGGGGAAAAACACACGAAAAAAGGACAGCAATTTTGCCATCCCTTTTGATCCGTTCGTTATTCAGTGAAAAGCCTCTGCCTCTTCGGACGGTTTGTACGACCTCAGGCGCAAGTCAATGAACTCATACCCAGAACAGCTCTTCGATCCTGTCGCAGATCCCGGAAACGGTCTGTCCGTCCGTTTCGATCACATGATCCGCCGCCAGGGGGTAGATCTCCTTTCTTGCTTCCATCAGCTCCCTGATCCTGCCCATGGGATCCGGGCCCTGCAGAAGAGGCCTTGCCTGATTCCCCTTCGTCCGCTCATAGACGCTTTCCGGGGAGGCCTTTAAGTAGAACACCACTCCCAGCTGCTTTAAGAGCTCACGGTTTTCCTCCTTTAAGGGGGTGCCGCCGCCCACGGAATAGATGCTGTCCTTCTTTCCGGCGATCAGTTCCTTTAACACACCGGTCTCCAGCTCCCTGAAATACGCTTCTCC
>CAMNLO010000184.1 GCA_946543095.1 uncultured bacterium | reverse complement strand
CGCCAAGGGCAGGAAGGTGAGCTTCAAGAACACCATCCTGATCATGACCTCCAATGCCGGAGCCTCCCGCATCGTAGAGCCGAAAAACCTGGGCTTTGCGGCAAAGAAGGACGATAAGGTGGACTATGATAAAATGAAATCCGGCGTTATGGAGGAGGTCAGGCGGATCTTCAAGCCGGAATTCATAAACCGGATCGATGAGATCATGGTCTTCCATTCCCTCTCCAAAGAGGAGCTGATGGAGATCACATCCCTGCTTTGCTCCAATCTTTCGAAGCGCTGTATGACGCAGATGGAGGTGCGCCTCACCGTGTCCGATGCCTTAAAGGAGCATCTGGTGGAGAAGCATTCCGATCCCAAAATGGGGGCCAGGCCCTTAAAGAGAGCCATTCAGAGTCTCATCGAGGATAAGCTGGCGGAGGAGATCCTCTCCGGAAGAGTGAAGCCGGGAGACACAGTGAAGGCCGATCTGCAAAAGGGAGAGGTGGTCATAAAAACAAGAAATGCCAAAAGCAAAGGAAAAGACCGCGTTTTATTGTCAGGAATGCGGTCATGAAAGCGCAAAATGGCTGGGACAGTGTCCCGCCTGTAAAAAATGGAATACCTTTGTAGAGGAAAGAGTCAGGGTTTCTCCCAGGGCACGGACGGATAGCAGGACCGGGGCTTCCCCCGGCCCAGTAAAGCTTTCCGAAGTATCCATGGAAAAGGAGCTTCGGTGTCCCACGGGCATCGGGGAATTTGACAGAGTCCTGGGAGGCGGTATCGTGGCGGGATCCCTGACTTTGGTGGGGGGAGATCCCGGCATCGGAAAATCCACCTTGCTTCTGCAGATGGGGATGCACCTGGCATCAGATCATAAAAAGGTGCTGTATATCTCCGGAGAGGAGAGCTTACGGCAGATAAAGCTAAGGGCAAATCGTCTCATCTCCTGCGGAGCTGAGCAGGACAGTATCGTTTCCGATGGAGCTGAGCCGAATCGTCTCATCTCCTGCGGATCTGAGCTGAATCGTCTCACGAAGACCCCCGAAGATTTTCTGCTGTACTGCGAAACGGATCTGGAGACCATTGAGGAGACCGTAAGGGCCGTTTCACCGGATGTTCTGATCATCGATTCCGTTCAGACCATGTGCCTGCAGGAGCTTTCCTCCGCCCCCGGTTCCGTGTCCCAGATCCGGGAAGCCACGGGAGTGTTTCTGCGCATTGCGAAGGAACACCAGATCTCCGTGTTCCTGATCGGCCATGTCACCAAGGAGGGAACTGTGGCGGGACCCAGAGTGCTGGAGCACATGGTGGACACTGTGCTGTATCTGGAAGGGGACCGGTTCGCCTCCTACCGCCTCCTTCGGGCTGTGAAAAACCGGTTCGGGCGTACCAATGAGATCGGCGTGTTTGAAATGCGGGAGAGCGGCCTCACAGAGGTGGAGGATCCCTCGGAATTCATGCTTTCCGGAAGGCCGCAAAACGCCTCCGGTTCCGTGATCTCCTGCGCGGTGGAGGGCACAAGGCCCATTATGCTGGAGATCCAGGCCCTGGTGACCCAGACCATCTTCGGCTTCCCGAAGCGCCAGGCAAACGGCACCGACCACAACAGAGTCAGCCTCCTAATGGCTGTTCTGGAGAAGCGGGTGGGACTGCGCACCGGAGCCTCCGACGCCTATGTGAATCTGGCCGGCGGCATGAGGATCGAGGAACCGGCCCTGGATCTGGGCATCGTTCTGGCGGTGGCCTCCAGCTACTTAAATGCCGCGGTGAAAAGCAGCCTCATGGTATTCGGTGAGGTGGGCTTAAGCGGTGAGGTAAGGGCAGTGAGGAGCCCTCTGGAGAGGGTGCTGGAAGCGAAAAAGCTGGGGTTTGACACGGTGATGCTGCCGAAGGTTTCCTTAAAGGCAGTACAGGAGGTCAAAGGGGTGGAGTTCATCGGTGTGGAGAATGTGAAAGCCGCCATTGACGCCATCAAGGGAAAATAAAGGAAACGAAAGGTTATTTTTGATCTATGCAGGCAAAGAAGAAAATAGTGGCTTCGGAGGGGACTCCCGTCCGGATGCTGGGCCGCAACGAGCCCTGCTGGTGCGGGAGCGGCAGAAAATACAAATCCTGTCACGCGGCCTTTGACGAAAGAATCCTGGATTTCAAGCGCCAGGGCCATATCGTTCCCGACAGGGAGCAGATCAAGACAAAGGAACAGATCGAGGGGATACGGGTCAGCGGGCTGCGCAATATCGCGATCTTAGACGAGGTGGCGAGTAAGATCCGCGCCGGCATGAGCACCCAGGAGATCGACGATATCGTATCCGCGAAAACAAAGGAGCTGGGGGGCATTTCCGCCACCCTTGGCTATGAGGGCTTTCCGAAAAGCGTGTGCACCTCCATCAACGAGCAGGTCTGCCACGGGATCCCCTCGGAACATGATATCCTAAAGGACGGCGATATCGTGAACGTGGATGTGACCACCATCTATGAGGGCTTCTATTCCGACTCCTCCAGGACCTTCCTCATCGGCAATGTGGATCCGGAGAAAAAGAAGTTAGCCCAGGTGGCAAAGGAGTGCATGGAGGAGGGAATCCGGGCGGTAAAGCCCTGGACCTTCCTTGGGGATATGGGAAACGCCGTAAACGAATACGCGAAAAAGTACGGCTATTCCATCGTGCGGGAGATCGGCGGCCACGGCGTGGGCATCGGCTTCCATGAGGAGCCCTGGGTCAGCTATGTGTCCCGCCCCGGGGAGGAAATGCTGATGGTGCCCGGGATGGTGTTCACCATCGAGCCCATGGTGAACATGGGCAGATGCGATGTGTACGTGGACGAGGAGAACGACTGGACTGTGTATACCGACGACGGCAAGCCCTCTGCCCAGTGGGAGGTGACTGTTGCCGTGACGGAGGAGGGGGCCGAGATCCTGGCGTATTGAGGGATCTGACCCCGCAATAAGCGCTCATGGCGGAATTGGCAGACGCGCTGGATTTAGGTTCCAGTGGGAAACCGTGCAGGTTCAAGTCCTGTTGAGCGCATACTAAAACCCACGCTGTTGCGTGGGTTTTCTATCGGCCGGGAGCATCATATTTATAGTACGAATCCCAAAAGCTTTTGGAGGCGACATTAAAAAAATCAAATGCATATAACGCCATCATGGAGTGTCTTTCACAGCATTATTACGGGATGCTGAAGTCGAAATGCTTTGAAAGCCTGGACATTCCGCAGGGGACATTTTCGAGAGCGGTGGACGACCTGACAAAATGCGGATATGTTCATGAGAGCACGGATCATTATGCAAAGGGTCATCCGTTAAGGCTTCAGTTAGTGGATCCCTTTTTACTGTTTCATTACAGCTTTTTATCAAAAGAGATCCATCGATCTTGTCATAGAACGTGATGACGGACTCATCAATATCTGTGAGGAAAAATACACGGATGGTGCCTTTTCAGTCAGTGCGGAATATGAGAAAAGCCTTTTGAAAAAGATGGATACCTATCGAGCTGAAACAAACAGCAAACGGTCCCTGAAGCTGGTCCTGATCTGTGCGGAGGAGCTTTCGGGAAGGGCAAACACAGAGCATATCACAAGGGTATTAACATTGGAGGATCTGTTTCAGTGAAGATTCCGGTCCTTCATTTTTGAGCGGATCAGGTCATAATGCTTCAGGGTTTTGTTCATGGACCGGAGCATGTCATAATAAACGTTCAGTCTGTTCACATTGGAACTCTCCAGCAGCTCGATGATATCCTCCTCAATATCAGATCTGTCTCCCGGCACATCATGGAGCAGATGATCCGCCTGTACACTGAGGACTTCGCAGATCGCGGCAAAGACCGCCAGTGACAGCTTTGTGCCGCCGGTCTCGATATGGCTCATATGGGTCACGGAAATGTCAATGAGCTCTGCAAGATTCTCCTGAGAATAACCTTTTTCTTTTCTGTATTTTCTGATCCGGCGTCCGATGGCGGCATAATCAAGATCGTGGCCCATACTCATCACCTTATTATAATACATTTATTCCATAATTTTTCACTTTTCTGTTAGCGTTACCCACATGTGATAACAACTTGAATCATATAGGCAGTTATAGTACAATTGAATAAATTATGCAGGCATAAATATGCCCATATAGTTAAAAATGCACAGATAAACAGTATTATCCATTGCGGGCGGTTTTTCATTTGTGTGAAGCGCTGTGGTATGGGTAAATGCGGTGTGAGAACGTATTTCAGGGAGGGTAGTAACATGACGGGAAAATGGATGGGGTCGATGCTGAAGAGATGGATGGGGCTGTTTTGCGCCGGCGTGCTGGCGGCGGAAAGTCTGTTTGCGCCCATGGGGACGGTGTATGCGGCGGAGGCGACAGGTGATCTGACAGAGTCAGCTGGGGATCTGCAGGACTCGAGAGAGGATGGCGATCAGGTGTTGAGTAGTCCTGATGTCATGG
>CAMNLO010000183.1 GCA_946543095.1 uncultured bacterium | reverse complement strand
GACAAACCTCAAACAAGCAGTATGGATGAGAAGGCGAAGGCCCTGGCAAACGAGCCCGACGAGGATTCCAAGATCGCAAAAATGATCAAATCCATGCCGAAATGGCGTTACTGGCTTTTAGTGGGTATCTCCATTTTCTGGCTGATCTTCCAGCTTATCATCAAGCTCTACAAGCCCTTCCGGCCCTGGTTCCAGCTGCCGCTGCACATGTGCCTGGCGCTGGTGGTGGTGTTTCTGATGAATCCCCTTGCGGACAAGTACAAGAACAAGGCACTCTGGATCATCGACGGTGCGCTGGTGTTCATGTCCTGCTGGGTCTTCCAGTATTTCGCGAGAAATGCGGAAGCCTTAAACCAGAGAATGTACAGCGTGGACCCCTTTACCACGGAACAGATCATCGTGGCCGTGTTCCTTCTGATCGCCATCCTGGAGGCCACAAGACGGGTGGTGAGCGCCGCCCTCTTCGGTGTCATCCTCTTCTTTATGGCCTATGCCTGGTTCGGCCAGTATATCCCCGGGATCTTCCACTATCAGGGCATCTCCTTTGACCGCTTCTGCGAGACCCTGATGCTTTCGGAGAACGGTATTTTCGGCTCGCCCTTAGGTACCTCGCTGAACACCCTGTTCTACTTCCTGATATTCGGCTCCTTCTTTTCCACCTGCGGCGGAGGCGCTGTCCTCATTGACTGCGGCATGAAGCTCTCCGACAAGACCGTGGGCGGGCCTGCCAAGGCCGCTGTCATCTCCTCCGGACTCATGGGCATGATCTCCGGCTCCGCCGTGGCCAATGTGTCCAGTACCGGCGTGTTCACCATCCCTTTGATGAAGCGGACGGGCTATTCCCCTGAGGAAGCGGGTGCCATTGAATCCGTGGCCTCCACAGGCGGGCAGATCATGCCCCCCATCATGGGCGCCGCAGCCTTCATCATGGCAGAGATCATCGGACTGCAGTACATCCATATCGCTGCCGCTGCTGTGATCCCCGCCATTGCCTATTTCGGTTCCGCCTTCATTCTGGTGCATCTGCTGGCCAGAAAGAAGCATATCGGCAAGGACAGCGGACTCCATTATGAAGGAAAACCCATTGTCCCCAGGCTGTACCGCCTGCTGCCCATCATCGTATTAGTGGCCATGATCGTCATGGGCTTTTCCATTCCCCGTTCCGCCATCGTCTGCACCGTGGTCTCCATCATTGTTTCCATGATCTCACCGGAGACCAGGCTGTCCGCTGAAAAGTTCATCCAGACCATTCTGGACGGCATCCGCCAGGCAGCGAACATTGCCATTCCCACCGCGGCCTGCGGCATTATGATCGGCGTGGTGGTGCGTTCCGGCATCGCCGTGAAGATCTCGAAGCTCATCGGCAAGACCGGGAATTCCAGCCTTCTGCTGGCCCTTCTCATTGCTGCCATCGGATGCCTGCTCCTTGGTATGGCACTGCCCACAGTGGCTGCCTACCTCATCGCCAACACCCTGTTCATTTCCGCCATCCAGCAGCTTCTGGACAGTCAGGCGTCAATTGCAGGCCTGAACACTGCCCTCATCGGCAATATGTTCATCTTCTACTTCGGTGTGGTGGCACAGATCACGCCGCCGGTGTGTCTGGCTTCGTTCACGGCCGCGGGCATTGCCAACGCCTCCGCCTGGAAGACAGGCTGGAAGGCCTTCATGTTCGCATCCGTGGCCTTTATCGCACCCTTCATGTTCGTGTACCGTCCCGCTCTTCTCTTAGAGGGAACGGCAGCGGGCATCGCCGTGGCCGGCAGTATGCTGCTGCTTGCCACCTTCTGTCTGGGCGCCGCCATATCCGGCTATATGTTTAAGGATCTGAATGTTCTGGAACGGGCTCTGTTCCTGGTCATCGCCCTGTGCTACATCATGCCTCAGGGGATCAGTGATATCATCGGCGTGGCAGGAAGCGTGGTGCTCATCGTCTACTGCTTCCTGATGGGAAAGAAGGGCGGCAAAACGCCCCAGGCCGAAAACGCATAACAACAAGGCCCCAACACTCCTTTTTATGAGGAATGCCCACCGCTTTACGGCGGTGGGCATTCTTATATTTGTGATCCCCGCAGGCGCATTTGCTCATCCTGTGATCCTACTGATCCTTCAGCATCCTCCAGAGGGTGGCCCGGCTGATCCCAAGGCGCTTCGCCGTCTTTTCCCGGCTGCCTCCCTCCTCCATGAGGACGATCCCGGCGATCTGCTTATTGATCTGATCCAGGGGTTTGGAAAGATCCAGAGCACTTCCCCGGGAATGAAATCCGGCTCCCTCCCCAGTGTCCTCTTTCCGCTTAGGAGCGTTCTCCTCTTCCTCCAGAGTCAGCACCCGTTTCAGCTCTTCCTCCGAGATATAGCTGCCCTCGGAGATCACCATGCTCTCCCTTAAGACCTTCCGGAACTGGTCCAGATTCCCCTTCCAGGTGCAGCCCTTCAGAAGCTCCATAGCTTCCTGGGTGAAGCCTACGATATGCTTTCCCAGGATCAGGTTCATCTGGTTGATGTAAAGGGCGGAGATTCCCGGCAGATCCTCCAGACGCTCCCGCAGGGGAGGCAGGAACATGGAAAGAAATCCATGCCTGAGGCTCAGCCATTCCGAAAGCTCCTCCTCTTCCCCCGGCTTAGTCTGCACGGAAACGATCAGCCGGTTCCGCTTTAACATATCCGACTCCGTCACATAGGAGAACAGCTTCTCCCGGACCTCCTGGGTCAGGACCTCGGGCCTTCGGATATGGATGGTGATCCCCGCCTCGTTTAAGGGGGAGTTCTCATTTTCCAGAAGCTTCTTCACCTTCCTGGGGCTTAAAGAGGTGCAGTCGATCACATAGTAGGGTTTATTCTGCAGGGGGCTGTAGTGGTAGATAAGAACCGCCGCCCTGTCCTTCCCCGTCCCCTTTTCCCCGGTGATCACCACGGGGAGGGAGGTGGAGGCGTACTGATCCAGCAGCTCATGGATCCTCCCTACCTGATTTGCGGAGCTGTTCTCCATCAGGGGATCCGGGAAGGCATCTTCATAGCTGTTGAACACGGAAACAGTCCTGTCCTCCTCTCCGAAAAGCGACTGACAGGGCCGGATCTCAAAGCAGAAAAATCTGCGCCCCCTGGCATCCAGAATGCTCCGTCTGATGCGGTATTCCGTGTCCCCGATGTTCCTGGCCAGAAGGATCTCCTCTTCCTTTACGGGATCCGTCAGCGCAGCGCCGGATAACAGCGCTTCTTCCAGCCCCGGCTCCAGAGTGGAGAACACGGTCTTCCCCCCCGCATCCCGGATCAGGATCCGTTCACTGCTGCGGCGGAGGGCCTGCCTGTAGAGCTCCGCCCTTAAGTCTGCCTCCATGGTCTTTTTGACTGTTCCCACGGCCCGGTCGATAGCTTCCTTCACGCTCTCCAGCCCGGAGGGCACAAAGATGGTGTTCATTCCCACATCCCTGGAGGCGGCCACACCGGACATATCGCAGATCACCAGGGAGTAGGCCTGCTCCTTCAGCTGCAGGAGTCCCTGCCGGATCTCCTCGTTGCCCTTGAAACGGGTGATCTTCAGGGGCACCTGCAGTAGCTCCGCCAGGATCCCCGCCTTATCCGTGAGGCCCCGAAAGCCTGCCACAGCGAATTTTCCCCCGTAGCCCTCCGCCAGCTTGATGCAGCGGAGCACATCCACAATGGAGAACTCCACCTCCTCCACATTCAGGTCCAGCCTTTCCCGAAGGAGCTCTGCCGTTCCGCCCCGGGAGAGGATGATATCAAAGCTCTGCTCCCTAAGCACCGCGGAAGCGGCATCCAGGCCCTCCTGCAGATCTCCAACCCGGATGGTAATCCGGATGTCCTCCCTGTTTTTCGCAATGGTCAAAAGCGCCTCTGCCATTCCTTCATAAGGCGCGATGGCCAGTATGGTAATGGGTTTCATGACATTCATTATACTATCTGTGCATGGGCTTGGAAAGCGCGTCACGGGCAGGCAGAGGCGCCGGTGCTTGTAGTTTACATAAGATTAATCGGCCTCTTGCTAATGAGCGCCAACTATGCTATCATTAGTTAACTATACGATCGTGCCTGTCGAAAATGACACATGCCGTTGACGATGCGGGCTCCGCCAACCACAGGCAGGCATTCCTTATTTTTCACCCGCGTTAAGACACAGAGCATGGAAGAACAAAGACCACCGGAAAGCCTTCCTCCCAGGAGAGATCCCGGGGAGATCATGTCAAGAACAGCGTTTATACAGGCAATACTGGCGATGGTATGCGTCATCGTCTTTCCGGTGTTCACCCCCTTTGTCCTGGCTGGGATCGCCATGATCCTTGCCTTCCTTTCCAGGGGCTATGAAAGCAGGCTTGCCGGACGGGCGAAGGCGGCAGTGGTGCTGGCGGGACTGGCCGTCATCGCGAATATCGCCTACACTGCCTTTTCTGTCACCGGCTTTG
>CAMNLO010000182.1 GCA_946543095.1 uncultured bacterium | reverse complement strand
TCGCTTCGCGACCCGAATCCGGCGGGGGAAACGCTTTAATCAGCGTTTCCATAAAAATCGCCGCCTGACTGTCTTCGGTGCACACCCCTCTCTCAGATTGACGAAACCACATAAAGAAGCTACAATTAGGAACTGCATTTATCTATTATTGGGCTTTCACCCGATAAAAAAACTCAGGAGGAACAATTATGAAGAAGAAACTGGCATTATTACTGGCCGGGCTTATGGTCCTGTCCGTGACGGCCTGCGGCGGCGCACAGTCCGCTCCTGCGGCTCCCGCACAGGATACGCCCGCGGAAGCTCCGGCTGCGGAAGCGCCCGCGGTGGCGGCCACGCAGACCGAGGCCACCACGACTCCCGAAGCTGCCGAAGCCACCAACACCGATGCGGAAGCCAAGGATGTGTACAAGGTGGTCTACCTGGTGAACGGAAACCTAGGAGATATGTCCTTTTTCGATTCCGCCCAGGCCGGTCTTGAGCAGTTAAAGAAGGACGGCAGGATCGAACTCACCACCATCGAGATGGGCGGCACCGAGGCGGATCAGCCCCGCTGGGCGTCCACTCTGGACGAGGTCTCCTCTGACGGCGAGTATGACCTGGTGATCTGCGGCGCTTATCAGATGAGCGACTACTTAAACGAAACCGCCGGAAACTATCCGGACCAGAAGTATCTGATCTTCGATGACAACACTCACGTGGGCGAAAGAAGCAATGTGGTGAACGTGACCTACAAGCAGAACGATATGGGTTATCTCGTCGGCGTGGCCGCGGCCAGCATGACCACGGACACCTCCATCGAACACATGAATGAGGACCCTGTCATCGGCTTTGTCGGCGGCATGGATTCCCCTGTGATCAATGATTTCCTCTATGGCTTTATCACCGGCGCCCAGTCCGTGAACAAGGACATCAAGGTGGACACCCGCTACACCAACGACTATGTGGACACCGCCATCGCCAAGGAGTACGGCCTGTCCATGATCAATGACAATAAGTGCGATATCATCTGGGGTGTGGCCGGAAACGCCGGCAACGGCGCTGCGGAAGCTGCTCTGGAGTCCGGCAAGGCCTGGTTCATCGGCGTGGACTCCGATCAGGAGCTGACCTTCTCCTCCGATCTTGCGGGCATCACCCTGACCTCCGGCGTCAAGAACATCGGCAATTCCCTGATCTGGGTCTTCGATGAGTGGGATGCCGGCAGGACCTATTTCGGTTCCGAGGCGACCCTGGGCCTGGAGGAAGGCGGCGTCGGCATCATCACCGACAAGAACTTCGACAAGTATGCCTCCGCAGACACCAAGAAGGCTGTGGAAGAGGCGGAAGCGGCCATAAAAGGCGGATCCATCAAGGTCCCCAGTGCTCTGACCGATCCTGAAGGCGCACTGGCCTTAAGGGATTCCGTAAGGCCCTGATTCATACTGTGTAGCTGTAAGGGGGGAGCTGTGCTCCCCCTTACTTTTATGGCATGGCTTGATCAACATCCGTCCTGCGGGGGTGGAATAGTTTCAATTCAGCGGACCGGCAGGCCGCTGAGCTGTAACCGGGAATATCATCCCCTGCTCCGGAATGCGCTGTGCTTCATTGACACTGCCGGCGCTCAGGGTTTCACCGGCAGAAAATGTCAGCGCCCATTTCGCTCGCGGAATGGAGCTTTGAATGGAGCCTCAAATGGCAGATCGTGAATTTGCGGTACAGATGAAAAAGATCTCCAAGGTCTATGGCAACGGTGTGGCCGCGAACAAGGACGTGGACTTCGACCTGAAGGTGGGGGAGATCCACGCGCTGATGGGGGAAAACGGCGCCGGAAAGTCCACGCTGATGAAAATACTCTTCGGCATGGAGCAACCCACCTCCGGCGAGATCTTTGTGAACGGGGAAAAAGTGACCTTCAGCTCTCCCTCTGCAGCCATTTCCTTCGGCATCGGCATGGTGCATCAGCATTTTATGCTGGTGCCTTCTTTGTCTGTGGCGGAAAATATGGTACTGGGGATGGCCCCGACAAAAGGGATCTTTGTGGACCGGACGAAAGCGGTGGAGATCACAAAGCAGTTCTCCGAAAAGTACAATCTTATGGTGGACCCCAACGCCCGGGTGGCGGATATCCCCGTAGGCATGAAGCAGAAGGTGGAGATCCTAAAGGCTCTGGTGAGAGGCGCGAAGATCCTGATCCTGGACGAGCCCACGGCGGTCCTTACCACCCAGGAGACGGAGGAGCTCTTCCGGGAGCTGACCAGCCTGAAAAAGCAGGGCTACACGCTGGTCTTTATCTCCCACAAGTTAAACGAGATCAAGGAGATCACCGACCGGCTGACCATCATGCGAAACGGCCGCTCCATGGGGGTCTACAACACCGGGGATGTGACAAAGGAAGAGATCTCCCGCCTGATGGTGGGCAGGGATGTGGTCCTGACGGTGCAGAAGGAGAAGGCGAAGCCCGCGGAAACGATCCTTAAGGTAAGAGATCTGGAATACACCAACGAATGGAATAAGAAGATGCTGGACCATGTGTCCCTGGATGTGCGCTCAGGCGAGATCCTGGGCGTGGCAGGCGTGGAGGGCAACGGTCAGAAGGAGCTGGTGGATATGCTCTTTGGCATGGGAGTTCCGGATGGGGGGACCGTGGAGGTAAACGGTGAAACCATCCTCGGCATCTCCCAGAGGGATATCCGGAAAAAGAGGGTCTCCCTGGTGCCCGAGGACAGAATGCTCTATGGCATCGCAGCTGCCGCCACCATTGAGGAAAACGTGATCTCCGACCGTTCCGCAAAAAAGGAATACAATCACGCAGTGCTTTTCAATATGGAAAGGATCCATGAGGAGTCGGACCGCCTGATCCGGGAGTTTACGGTGCGCTGCAAATCCAGGGATCAGCAGGTGGGAATGCTTTCCGGCGGAAACATACAGAAGGTGGTGGTGGCCAGGGAATTTTCCAATAACCCGAAGCTGATCATCGCGGACCAGCCCACCAGAGGCATCGACGTGGGGGCCACGGAGTTCATCCGGAAAAAGCTGGTGGAGCTCTCCCGCTCCGGCATCGCCGTGCTTTTGGTTTCCGCGGACTTAAACGAGGTCATGGAGCTTTCGGATTCCCTGATCGTGATGCACAACGGGCATATCACCGCCTATTTCGAGGACACCTCGACTCTGACGGACGAGGAAATGGGGGATTATATGCTGGGGCTGAAGGAACAGAGCAGAGAGGAAGTGAGAAAAGTGTGCCATGATGCTCCTGCTGAAAAAACTGCCGGGCAGAACGCACCGGTTCCGGAAAGGAGCGGCAGGTCATGACGAAAAAAAGAGAGATCACTTTCATCATCGTGCGCTCCCTCCTGGCGATCTTCATCGCCCTGACCGTGGCCATGGTGCTGATCTTTTTCAGCGCTAAGGGAAACAGTGTGGGAGAAAAGCTGCTCACCACCGGGGAAGCCTTAAAGCAGCTGCTCATAGGCCCTCTGTTCAGGATCAAAAACGGGGCCATTCAGGGCTTTGAAGCAAAGCGCCTCTGCGACATTCTGGCCACCATGATCCCCATCACCTTTACGGGCCTTTCGGTGTGCATCATGTTCTCCGCCAACCAGTTCAATATGGGGGCGGAAGGCGGCATCCTTCTGGGGGCCTTCACAGCCGCCATGGTGGCTGCCCATGTGCCTCTTCCCTATGGGATCCACGCTACCTTGGCGGTTTTGATCGCGGGCATCACCGTGGCCGTCATGATGCTTTTGCCGGCGGTGTTAAAGGCAAAGCTGGATGTGTCCGAAATGGTGTGCTCTTTGATGTTAAACTACATTGTTCTTTATATCACCAAGTTCCTGTTGAACACCTATCTCGGGGATAAGACCAAGGGACAGGTCCAGAGCTACGATTTTCTGCCTACCGCACAGATCGCCCCCATTGCGGACGTTCAGGTCTTCACTTCCACGAAGCTGACCTGGGGCTTTGTCATCGCCATGCTGGCCGTGGTGGTGTGCGGGATGTTCCTCTACCGCACCCAGTGGGGCTATCAGATCCGTATGATCGGCATTAATAAGGAGTTTTCAGGATATTCCGGCATGAAGGTGGCGGCAATGGTGGTGGCCTCCCAGGTTATCGGCGGATTTCTGGCCGGTGTGGGGGGCGGCGTTGAAATGCTGGGCCGCTACAGCAGCTATAACTGGAAATCCCTTCCGGGCTACGGCTGGACCGGCATCACCATCGCCATTCTGGCGGGGAACAATCCCTGGTTCGTGCCCCTGGCAGCCTTCTTTATGGCATATATGCAGAAGGGCTGCGACCTGATGGCTACCTATGTAGGGGTTCCCACACAGCTCATCGATATCGTCCAGGGCGTGATCTTCCTGTTCTTCACGGCGGAGCAGTTCTTAAGCCGCTACCGCCAGTCGCTGGTGGTGAAGACGGCACAGGAGGAAATGATGAAGGAGGTTAAATGATA
>CAMNLO010000181.1 GCA_946543095.1 uncultured bacterium | reverse complement strand
GGATCCACCGGAAGCACCTGTCCCCCGATGACGGCCCCTACCTTCTGTCCGTCCACCATCAGGTCGATACTGAAATCGATCAGGCCTGCGTGGCAGTGATAGATGCCCTTGCCTTCTCTGTCGCATTTCACACATCTCTCCAGCCCCTTCTTGGAGCCTCTCGTATACTTGATGCAGAAATCGGTGAAATTGTAGCATTCGGAAATGTATTCTCCGTCCGCGCCTACAGCTACAGTGGCAAGGCCAGTGGCCGTTGCCCAGTTGGACATGATCTTTTCAAACTCCTTCATGTCGCAGAATTCCTGGATTCTCATCAGATGTTCCCCCGGTCTTAATATATTATTTATACCCTGCTGAATTGCAAAGCATAATTATAATAATACAAAATACTCCTATTTGTCTAGTGGTTGACTCATATTCCCATGAAGCGTAAAATCGGAATCAGAACAACGCATATCTACATCGTACAATAGGAGGCATATCATGTCGATCACTCTGGAACAGATCAGAAAACTACTGAAAGAACACGGACAGGAGCATCTCCTGAAATACTATGACGAGTTGGATGATGCGGGGAAGGAGCGCCTTCTGACCCAGATCGCGGGCCTGGATTTTTCCGTGGTGGAATTAGGGAAAAGCGGAAAGGGAGAGGCCGCCAGAGGAAAAATCACTCCTCTAAACGCCATGGAGCTTCCCGAGATCGAAGCCAGGAAAGAGGAGTTTCAAAAGATCGGCCTGGAGGCCATCCGGAACACGAAGGCAGGCGCCGTTATGCTGGCGGGAGGCATGGGCACAAGACTGGGCTCCGACAACCCCAAGGGCATGTATGACATCGGTCTGACAAAGCATGTCTATATTTTTGAGCGCCTCATCGACAATCTGATGGATGTGGTGAAGGAAGCCGGCTGCCCCGTGCCCTTATTCATCATGACCAGCGACAAGAATGACGCGGCCACAAGGGCATTCTTCAAGGAGCACGAGAGCTTCGGCTATGATCCCTCCTATATCCATTTCTTCATCCAGGAGCTGGCCCCGGCCACTGACTATGACGGAAAGATCTATCTGGAACAGAAGGACAAGGTCTCCACCTCTCCAAACGGCAACGGGGGCTGGTACTCCTCCATGGCCAGATGCGGCATCCTGGACACGGTAAAGGACTACGGCATCGAATGGCTCAACACCTTCGCCGTGGACAATGTGCTGCAGCGCATCGCGGATCCCGTCTTCCTGGGAGCCACCATCGACGCCCACGCCGCTGTGGGGGCCAAGGTGGTGAAGAAGGCCGCTCCGGACGAGAAGGTGGGGGTGATCTGTCTGGAGGACGGAAAGCCTTCCATTGTGGAATACTATGACCTGACGGAAGAGCTGATGAACACGAAGGACGAGAAGGGGGAGCCCGCCTACAACTTCGGTGTCATCTTAAACTACCTGTTTAAGGTCTCGGAGCTGGAGAAGATCCGCAGCCGCAAAATGCCTCTCCATGTGGTAGAGAAAAAGATCCCCTGCCTGGATGAAAACGGCAATCCCGTAAAGCCCGAAGCTCCCAACGGCTTCAAATACGAGACTCTGGTGCTGGATATGATCCATCTGGCCTCCTCCTGTCTTCCCTTTGAGGTGGTGCGGGAGAGGGAATTCGCACCCATCAAGAACAAGACCGGGATAGATTCCGTGGAGAGCGCCAGAAAGCTCTGCCAGGATCTGGGCATCGAACTGTAACTCCGATGATGGTCTGCATGATTCAAATACAGGGAAACGCCTATGTTTAAATGCAAAAGCTGCGGAGGCGATCTGATCTTCAGCATTGCCGCCCAGGATATGGAATGCCTCTTCTGCGGCTCCCACTTTCCCACCACGGATTACGCGGATGACAAGGCAGCCGATGAATACAAAGACCCGGACTCCTATGAGACCACGGTCTACACCTGCACCCAGTGCGGCGGAGAGCTGACAAGCCCCGACAATTCGGCGGTGGCCTTCTGCAGCTTCTGCGGCACGGAGGCGGTGCTGGAGGGGCGGATCGAAAAGCTGAAGCGCCCGGAAAAGATCGTGCCCTTTCAGAAGACCAAAGACCAATGCCGGCAGATCTATCTGGACCTGGCAAAGGACGAACCCTATGCCCCGAAGGAATTCAGCGATCCCGCCTTCCTGGAAAAATTCCGGGGGATCTACATCCCCTATTGGGACCTGAACGTCGGCTTCCAGAAAAATCCTGCTCTGACCATACGGGAGAGTTATGACGACAGTCACTACAGCTATCAAAACGACTATTCCGTTCAGACAGACTTAAGCGGCAAGCTGGTGCGGGTCCCCCAGGATGCCTCCGCCGGCTTTGATGACGAGCTGGCAGCCTCCATCCTGCCCTTTGACCAGGCAAAGGAGGAGGATTTTTCTCCCGCCTATCTGGCGGGATTCTTCGCGGACACCGCGGATGTGGCGCCGGAGGTCTATGCGGAGGATGCAAAGAGAAAGGCGGAGGATCATGTGATCGAACAGGTTAAGGATTCCTTTCGGGAAAGCGCCGAGGCTCTCATCTCGGATGATGCCGCCTCCAGAAATGAGCTGTTCGGCGGCTTTTTGAAGGAGGCGAAGCTGCGCCTCTATCCCGTCTGGTTTCTGACCTGGCGCAAGGGAGAGCGTCTTGCCTACGCCATTGTAAACGGGGAGACCGGCCAGATCACGGCTGAGGTCCCCATCGATATCCCCCGGTTCCTGAAAACCTCAGGGATCATTGCTTTGATCACCTTCCTGATCATGAACATTGCGGGGCTTGTGCTGACACCGGATATGACTCTGGCCATCTCCGCAGGCTGCGCCCTGATGACCCAGCTGCTCCTCCGCTCCGAAGCGGAGGCCATCCGTGCCAGGGAGCTTCACGAAAACGATATGGGGAGTCTCTCCGGCAAGGAGCAGGAAGCAATGATGGAGAAACGGAAAAAACGCAGGAAACGGGATCTCTCTTCCGGATCTCTGGGCACCATGCTGGTGGGGATCATTGTTGTGCTGATCGCCGGCATCTATGTGTTCGGCTCCGGACTGATGCCCATTGCCGTGTTTCTGACTCTTGTGCTGGGCCTCTTCCATTTCTTCAAGACCGTCCCTTCCCTTTTAGCCATAAAGGAAAAGTACCTGTTTTTTGCGGCGCTTCTGCCTGTGGCGGCGGAATGCGCGGCCATGGTGCTGGCCTTAGCCAACGCTGTGGAGGACTGGAAATACTATGCTGCCAGCATTCTCCTGCTTGGCTCCATGGCGCTTGCCTCCTTCACCATGATCACTCAGTACAATCTGCTGACCACCAGATCCCTGCCGGACTTCCATGGCAGAGAAGGAGGGAACAAGGATGCGGGAAGGTAAGAAGAGAAAGAACAGACTGATCACAGCTGCCATGGCGGGAATCCTGACTCTGATCCTTTCGCTGGCTGCCCTCCCCATGCATCTTCGGGCCATGGAAAACACGGACAGCTATGATATCTACATCCTGGATTACGAGGATCTTTTAACAGACGAAGAGGAGGATGCGCTGTATTACGAAATGGAGGGGCTTGCCGCTTATGGCGGAGCAGCCTTTATCAGCGACAGCTCTTCCGACGCGGAGCAGACCGCGGCAGACTACTGCTACCGGCTCTTCCGGAATCAGAGCGGCACCGTGTTCCTCATAGACATGGGAGACCGCAGGATCTCCATTATGTCCAGCGGTGCCATGTACAAGCGCATCACAAAAAATTACGCCACGCTGATCACGGACAACATCTACGAGCTGGCGAAAAACGGAGACTATCTCGGCTGTGCTTCGGAAGCCTTTGCGGAAATGGAGACCCTCATGGAGGGAGGCCGGATCGCCCAGCCCATGCGCCACATCACCAATCTTCTGATGGCCCTGGCTGTGGGACTGATGGGGAATTTCCTGTATGTATGGGTCGCTAAGAAGCGGGTGGTCATGCCGGATCCCTCTGCTATGGCCATGGCGGCAGGCACTGCGGCGGCAGTGGGGATCCTGTCCAAAAATCTGGTGAACTCCAGAAAAAGCAGGCACTCTTCCCGCTCCCGCAGCGGCGGCAGCGGCGGGGGCGGCGGAGGCGGCGGAGGCTTCAGCGGAGGCGGCGGCAGCCACAGATTCTGATCCCGGAACATAGAAAAACGCCGGCAAAGCCGGCGTTTTTCATGTCCTTTTCCTTTATCTGTCCCCAATTATGGATTATTGCCTCTCATCAGATCACCGGCTTTACGGTGTTCGCCCTGATAAACATTTCTGCATCGGGAGTATAATTCCCCCTCTTCCACTTTTCAAACATTGCCTCTTTCGCATGAGGGCCGGGATTCATGCCGCCCACGCCGCCGTACACAGCCTGCCAGGCAACACTGAACTCGGTCATCTTGTTCTTCTCCTGCTCACTGAGCAGCGGCCCGCCGATCATCTGTGAATTGGAGGCAGCAGCT
>CAMNLO010000180.1 GCA_946543095.1 uncultured bacterium | reverse complement strand
AACTTCGGTCTTCCCGTGGGGATTATCTCAGGGCTTCTCGGCGCGACCCTCTCGATCGAGCTTGGGTTCACCGGTCCCGTTTCCTTTCTCATGGCGGCGCTTCTTGCCACCCCCTTTGCGCTTGTTTTCGGCGCCGTTTACGGCTGGCTCTTAAACAAGATCAAGGGCGGGGAGATGATGATCGCCACCTATGTGGGCTTCTCCGCTGTGTCCCTGATGTGTATGATGTGGCTTCTGCTTCCCTATCATTCCCCCAACATGGTCTGGGGCATGGCGGGCAAGGGCCTTCGTACCACCATTTCCCTGGAGGGCTACTACACCCAGGCCCTGGCTGGCATCCTGCAGATCAACATCGGAAATCTTTCCATTCCCACAGGGGCCCTTCTGTTCTTTGCCCTTCTGGCCTTTCTCATGTGGGCCTTCCTGCACACCAAGACCGGGACAGCCATGACGGCAGTGGGCTCCAATCCGGTGTTCGCAAGGAGCGCGGGGATCAATATCGACAGGATCCGGCTCTTAAGTGTGATGATGAGCACCTGGCTTGCGGCCATCGGGATTTTAGTGTATGAGCAGGGCTTCGGTTTCATCCAGCTCTACATGGCACCCTTCTATATGGCTCTGCCGGCGGTGTCCGCCATCCTGATCGGCGGCGCTTCCGTGAACAAGGCCTCCATCACCAATGTGATCATCGGGACCATCCTGTTCCAGGGCATCGTCACCATGACCCCCACGGTCATGAACAATCTGATCCACCTGGACATGAGCGAGGTCATCAGGATCATCGTTTCTAACGGCATGATCCTCTATGCGTTAACGAGAAAAACGGAGGGTGCGAAATAATGAATACGAAAAAGACAGATTACGGCGAGCTGTTTCGCAGATTCTCCGTCCCCCTGATGTTCGTTCTGATCTGCGTGGTCTGTGCGCCCATCTCGGGGCTTTCTCCCAGCTACCTGGCCAACGAGGTGGTGACCCGTATGGGCCGCAACGCATTCCTGATCCTAAGCCTTCTGATCCCCATCATGGCGGGCATGGGCTTAAACTTCGGTATGACCCTGGGGGCCATGGCAGGAGAGATCGGGCTGATCCTGGTCTCCGACTGGCAGATCGTGGGGATCCCGGGAATGGTCCTGGCGGTTATCGTCTCCCTTCCCATTTCCATTCTGCTGGGAGTGTTCTGCGGCAAGATCCTGAACATGGCCAAGGGCCGTGAGATGATCACCAGCTACATCATCAGCTATTTCATGAACGGTATCTACCAGCTGGTGGTGCTCTACATGATGGGGCCCGTGATCCCCATCTCCCACAATTCCTTAAAGCTCCCCAGAGGCTACGGCATCCGGAACACCGTTTCTCTCCTGAGCATGCGTCAGAAGCTGGACAACCTGATCCCTCTGCACATAGCGGGGATCAAGATCCCGGTGGCCACCTTTATGGTGGTGGCGCTCTTATGCCTCTTTATCATCTGGTTCACAAAGACGAAGCTGGGCCAGGATATGAGGGCCGTGGGTCAGGATATGGAGGTGGCCAGGGACGCCGGCATCAGCGTGGAGAGAACCAGGATCATCTCCATCGTGATCTCCACAGTCCTTGCGGACATCGGCATGGTGATCTATCTCCAGAACATGGGGAATATCGCCACCTACAGCTCCCACTCCCAGATCGGTATGTTCGCCATCGCGGCGCTTCTGGTGGGCGGTGCCTCCGTGGATAAGGCCTCAATCGGCAATGTATTTCTGGGTATCATCCTGTTCCATACCATGTTCATCGTGGCTCCCAAGGCCGGGACGGTCATCACCGGGGACTCCATGATCGGCGAGTATTTCCGCGTGTTCGTTTCCTACGCGGTCATCACAGTGGCCCTTGTGATGTACGAGACCAACAAGAGAAAGAACAAGAGCAGGGCGGGAGAGCAGCTGGCCATGGAGCAGAAAGCACTGGAGGAGGCAGATCATGCATAAGAGGATCATTTTCCGTATCGGTGCCCTGGCGCTGATCATCGCCCTTGCGGCGGCAATGTTCGTGATCGGCAGAGGCCATACGGTGTATTTTGACAATAAGTCCGGGGAATACAACGGACAGGAATATACGGCCCCCTACCGCATCGATGTCATCGTGGACGGAGAGAAGGTGGCGAAATTAAAAAAGAGCGAAAGAGGCATGGCAAGCACCATGGGCCAGAACTTTTCCATGCAGCTTGCGGTGACACAGGAAAAGGACGGGGAGCCCAAAAACTTAAGCGTGGCCCTGCCGCTGCCCTATGATCTGGACGGCATCGTCATCAATCTGCCGGCCCTTCTCTCGGGGCTTCCGAGGGACGCCTATATGGAGGAGTTCATTCCCCTTGCCACGGAGGAGGAAGAGGACGAAGAGGTCATCACCGACGAGACCGAAAGCCTGATGGGCTTCGGGGAGGAAGAAGCCGCAGAAGAATGAGCATTTTAGAGATAAAAGGCTTAAAGAAGAGCTTCGGCGGTCTGGAGGTCCTCCACGGCATTGATATCACGGTGCAGGACGGGGAGGTGGTCTCTATCATCGGCCGCAGCGGCTCCGGCAAGACCACCATCCTGCGCTGCGCCACCCTCCTGGAGGACATCACGGAGGGCTCCGTCAGCTTCCTTGGGAAATGCGCGGTGCGCTCCGAGGGGGGAAAGCTGATCAAGGCCTCCGGAAATGAATTGCGCGATATTAAATCGAGCTTCAGCCTCGTATTCCAAAGCTTTAATCTCTTTCCCCACAGAAGCATTCTCGAGAATATCACGGACGCCCCCATCCGGGTGAACCATCGGCCGAAGGGGGAGGCATACGAAAAGGCAAGGGAGCTGCTTCGGAAAATGGGCCTTGAGGAGAAGGAAAGGGCCTATCCCTGCGAGCTCTCCGGAGGCCAGTGCCAGAGAGTGGCCATTGCAAGGGCCCTGGCCATGGATCCCCGGATCCTCTTTTTCGACGAGCCCACCTCCGCTCTGGATCCGGAGCTCACCGCAGAGGTGCTCCGCGTCATCAAATCCCTGGCAAAGGCGGGGATCACCATGGTCATCGTGACCCACGAAATGCAGTTCGCCAAGGAGATCTCCAACAGGGTCCTGTTTATGGACCGGGGGGTGATCGCTCTGGAGGGCGCCCCCGATCAGGTGTTTTCCTCGGAGCATCCCAGGATGAAGGAGTTTTTATCGGGCTACGGCAGCTGACGGCATTCTCTTTGTTTTTCTTTCGGAAATATTCTCTATCCGGTTCGGTTCTGATATAATAAACCATCTATTGTTTTGCTTCTAACAGGAATACGGTGGTATTATGAAAGTCAGAAAGATCAGCATCACGAACCAGTTCATTTTTTTCATTATCGCACTGTTCCTCATCAATGAGATCGACAGCCTGATCACGGATATCAACTCTTCCTTCGGAGAGATCGCTTCCGAGATCGAGGGCGGCAGGGATTTCTCAAGAGAGGTGAAGAATTCCGCCACTAAGGCGGGTCAGGACGCAGCAGGCAGGAAGGAGACCACAGAGGAAAAGGTGAGGGCCATGTCCCTGTCCGTGGACGATGCCGCCCAAGGGGTGACAAAGACTGCCGAGCGCTCTGTGGAGATGTCCGACAACATGAGCCGCATTAACGAGGATGCTGCGGAAAGCAGCACGATCTCCGACGGGCTGACGGCCGAGGTGGGGAGATTTAAGCTGGAGTAGGAAAGGAGAATCGCATATGGGTGCTGAATGGGAAGCGCAGATCGACGGAGCATTTCATGATCTGATCCGGCAGGTGGTCACCGCAAACTACCAGTCCGGGCCTTTGTACTACATGGTTCTCTTTGTGGCGGCAGCCTATGTCTGTCTGGAGGGCTACAGAGTCTACCGGGTGGCCCTGTCCGCCATCGCCTTCTATTTCGGATTTACCAGGGTGACGGAGCTTCTGGCCTTTTTAAAACTCACCGAGAAATTCGGCACCGAGCAGCTTCTGATGATCGAGGCCGGGGCCGGGCTCATCCTTGCCTTTGTGGCCTGGAAGATCTTCCTAGTGGGGGTCTTCGCCGCGGGCTACCAGCTGGGAATGCAGATTTTACCACAGTATTTCGACAATTCCGTCTGGAAGCCCATCTTAAGCACCGTGGCGGCGGGGATTACAGGCTTTCTCTGCATGAAGAGCACCCGCATGGTGATCGTGACCTTAACGGCGGTCATCGGCGGCTTCACTATGGTGACGGCCTTCATCGGGATGCTGAATAATTTCCCCGCCACCTACAATATCCGCATCCCGCCCGCCAATTCCCCCATCTGGCTGGCTGGGAAGATCCTGCTTTCCATAGCCGGGGCGAATATCCAGGGAAAGAGCGCTCCCAGGGGAGCGGACGACTAAAGAATATTAGCTTTTTTTCAAAAAGGTCCTGTGAATCCCGGTTCACAGGGCCGTTTTTATTAGATTTTTCCGCACTTTTCCGCTAT
>CAMNLO010000179.1 GCA_946543095.1 uncultured bacterium | reverse complement strand
GCTCGTCACGCCAAATCTTCCGCTGGCCACCTGTTTGATCGCGGAACTGCGGTCGTGGTCCGTACCCGCCGAGAGTATGCGTTCCTCGCTCTCCCCGCCTTCCCCGCTGTTGGATTTGCCGTGCAGATGGTTCATGGCAACAGCCAGTGTCTCATGCGCTTCCTCCGAGATGGAGCCGTAGGACATGGCCCCGGTCTTAAAGCGCGTGACAATCCTTTCCTCGCTCTCCACCTCTTCAAGGGGAATGCCTTCTTCCGGACAGACAAATTCCAGCAGGCTCCGGAGATATCCCGTCTCCTCTTCATTCACCATATCCGTATACTGCTTAAACTTTTCGTAGTCCCCCTCCCGCGCTGCACACTGGAGCATATGGATCGTGCGGGGATGATATCTGTGGTGCTCGCCCTGGCTTCGCTCCTTGTGGCGCCCCATCGGTGTCAGTTCCAGATTAACCGGAAGTCCAAGAGGGTCAAATGCCCGGCTGTGCTGCTCATCGCAGGCCCTGCCGATATCCTCCAGAGTGATGCCTCCCACCGGGCTTATGGTGCCGGCAAAATACGAGCGGATCACTTCATCCGATATGCCGATCGCTTCAAAGATCTTGCTTCCCTGATAAGACTGGATCGTGGAGATCCCCATCTTGGAGGCAATTTTGACAATGCCGTTTAATACTGCCCGGTCATAGTCGCGGACAGCTGCGTAATAGTCTTTTTCCAGAAGTCCCTCCTCGATCAGGTCCGCGATCGCAGCATGGGCCAGATAAGGATTGACGGCAGACGCGCCGTAGCCAAGGAGCGTGGCAAAATGGTGTACCTCCCTGGGTTCTCCGGATTCGAGGATCAGGGACATAGCTGTGCACTTTTTCGTGTCAACAAGATGCTTGTGTACGGCCGCAACAGCCAGGAGGGACGGAAGCGCCACATGGTTCTCATCCACTCCCCTGTCAGAAAGGATCAGGATATTGGCTCCCTGCCGGTATGCTTTGTCCACTTCCACAAACAGGTGTGTAAGCACCCGCTCAACGGGAGTTCCTTTGTAGAACAGGGTGGACACCCCGGAAACATGGAACCCTTCCTTTTTCAGTGCTTCAATCTTGAGCAGGTCCAGGTCGCTGAGGATCGGATTCTCAATCTTCAGTACATGGCAGTTTTCAGGTCTTTGCTCCAGCAGATTGCCGTTTGTGCCGACATATACGGCACCGGAGGTGACAATCTTCTCCCTGTCCGCATCGATGGGCGGATTCGTTACCTGGGCAAACAGCTGTTTAAAGTAGTAAAAAAGGGGCTGATACTGCTCTGACAGGGCTGCGAGCGGCGTATCCACGCCCATGGACCCGATCTGCTCCGTTCCTTTTTCGGCCATCGTCAGAATCCCGTCGTAATAATTCTCCCAGGTGTATCCAAATGCCTTCTGCAGCTTCTTCTGTTCGATACTGCTTAAGGACGGGACTCTCCTGTTCGGAATCGTAAGATCTGCAAGATGAAGCAGATGGCTGTCCAGCCATTCCCCGAAAGGTTTCGCCTTTGCGTAAGCCTCTTTGATCTCATCATCATAGATGATCTTTTTCTGCTTCGTGTCGATCACGAGGATCTTGCCCGGATGGAGCCTCTCCTTCTTCACGATATGCCGCTCATCCAGCTTCAGGACGCCGACTTCGGAAGCGAGAATCACTCTGCCGTCATCCATCACATAATATCTGGATGGCCTCAGTCCGTTCCGGTCCAGAATAGCGCCCACCAGGTCCCCGTCAGAAAATACGATGGAGGCCGGTCCGTCCCATGGCTCCATCATCGTCGCGTAGTACTGGTAAAAATCCCGTTCCTCCTGCGACAGGGTCTCGTTGTGCGCCCACGGTTCGGGAATCAGGATGAGCGCCGCCAGAGGAAGGGGCATGCCGCTCAGGCTCAGGAATTCCAGAGTATTGTCCAGCATGGCGGAGTCAGAGCCGTTCTCTGAGATCACGGGAAATACCTTTGTCATGTCCTCTTCCGTGAAGAGATCCGCATGCATCGTCTCTTCCCGCGCAAGCATCTTGTCCGCATTTCCCTTTATCGTATTGATCTCTCCGTTGTGCACGATCAGCCGGTTGGGATGTGCCCGGTTCCAGCTTGGCATGGTATTTGTGGAAAAGCGGGAGTGGACGATGGCCAAGGCAGAGGCATAATCCGGTTCCGTCAGATCCGTGAAGAAAGTGCGCAGCTGCCCCACGAGGAACATTCCCTTGTATACGATGGTCCTGCAGGACAGTGACGGTATATAGGTCCCGACATTGCTCTGCTCAAACTCCCGGCGGATCAGGTAAAGCTTCCGGTCAAAGTCGATGTCCTGTGCCGCATCCTCCGGTCTTTCAATAAATACCTGGCAGATATTCGGCATACACTCCCTTGCCTTACGGCCAAGGACAGACGGATCAGAGTCCACCTCTCTCCATCCCAGAATATTCAGGCCTGCTTTACGGGTAATGATCTCAAACATGGATCTGGCCTGCCTCATTGCCAGGTCGTCCTGCGGAAAGAAGAACATGCCGACCCCATATCCGCGTTCCCCCGGAAGGTCAATGTCCTTTTCCTTCATCTTCCTCACAAAAAAGGCATGCGGGATCTGCGTGAGGATGCCCACTCCGTCCCCGGTCTTTCCCTCGGCATCCCTGCCTGCCCTGTGCTCCAGGTTCTCTACGATGGAGAGGGCATCATTTACAAGTGTATGGCTCTTTCGTCCCTCTACGTCAATGATCGCACCGATGCCGCAGTTGTCGTGCTCAAAGGACGGGTCATAGAGTCCTTCTTTTAAGATTCTATCTGTCTGACCTGACATACCTGCCTCCTTATATATTCAGCCCCCCCGGGCTCTCAGGACGCTTCTCGTCCTTGGAAATCAATATACCGAAAACAGAAGCTTCCCATAGCTTGGGAACGGCCAGCACTTCTCCGGCATCAGCATTTCCGCCTCGTCAACATGCTTCCTGAGATGTTCCATCTTTGGGATCACTTCATCGCGGATCCTCTCGGAAGTTTTCGTGATATCTTCCACTCCCTTCAGGTCTTCCAGCGCCTTTTCGAGATCCTTCACTCTTTCCAGTATGTAATCCGTCAGTTCCGAAAGCCTCTCCATCGTGGAGACTTCATAATTGCACTTCACACGGTCACTCACGGATTTCATCATGGATGTGGTTCTGGCAAGGCTGTACAGATACTCCTCGATCGAGGGAAGATAGTTTTTCCTGACCATATCGACCATGGTGTGGCCTTCAATATTCACGGTCTTGCAGTAGTTCTCCAGCATGATCTCGCATCTGGAATGCAGCTCTGTTTCGCTGAATACCTTATGTGACATAAGCATATCCATGTTCTTTGGATCCAGCAGATGCGGCATGGCATCGGCTGTGGTCTTCAGATTGGACAGGCCGCGCACCTTCGTGGCTTTCTCTACCCACTCTTCTCCGTAGCCGTTACCGTTAAACAGGATCCGCTCATGCTTCGTGATCGTCTCCTTAATCAGGTCATGAAGAGCAGACTCAAAGTCCGCTGCGCCTTCCAGGATATCCGCATACTGCTTCAGGCTTTCGGCCACTGCAGCGTTCAGCATAATATTGCAGCAGGCAATGCTGTTGGAGGAGCCAAGGGAGCGGAACTCGAATTTGTTGCCGGTAAAGGCAAACGGTGAGGTCCTGTTTCTGTCGGTGGTATCCCTGAAAAATCTCGGAAGGGTATGAACCCCGAGCTTCATTTTCACCTTCTCGGTTCCCTGATAGGGCGTGTCATTTTTGATGGCCTCCAGAATGCTGCTCAGCTCATCGCCCAGGAAGACCGAGATAATGGCAGGCGGCGCTTCATTGGCACCCAGACGATGATCATTGCCCGCAGTTGCCACAGACAGACGGAGCAGATCCTGATAATCATCCACTGCCTGGATCACAGCACATAAAAACAGCAGGAACTGGGCATTCTCATAGGGCGTATCTCCGGGCGAAAGGAGGTTGACTCCGGTATCTGTCGCCATGGACCAGTTGTTGTGCTTTCCGGATCCGTTCACACCGGCAAAGGGTTTCTCGTGCAGCAGGCAGACAAGCCCGTGCTTTCTGGCGACCTTCTGCATGATCTCCATGGTCAGCTGGTTGTGATCCGTCGCCACATTGGTCGTGGAAAAGATCGGTGCCAGCTCATGCTGGGCCGGTGCCACCTCATTGTGCTCCGTCTTCGCCAGGATCCCAAGCTTCCACAGCTCCCTGTTTAAGTCATCCATAAAGTCAATGACCCTTGGCTTGATCACACCGAAATAGTGATCGTCCATCTCCTGCCCTTTGGGCGGCATCGCTCCAAACAGAGTCCTTCCCGTGTAGACGAGATCCGGCCTCTTTTCAAACATTTCCCTGTCGATCAGGAAGTATTCCTGCTCAGGGCCGACACTTGTGCGCACGTTCTTCACGTCCGTGCCGAACAGCTTCAGGATCCTCTTTGCCTGCTTGTTCAGGGCCTGCATGG
>CAMNLO010000178.1 GCA_946543095.1 uncultured bacterium | reverse complement strand
CGACGGGACTTTGGTTAATTTTGATGACGTGATCCCGGAGTCGGCGAAAAAGGGCCTTGCCCTGGCCCATGACGCCGGACATAAGCTGTTTCTCTGCACCGGCAGGGGCGGCTCCCAGGTGGACAAACGGCTTTTGAAGCTCCCCTTTGACGGTATGATCTCCTCCACGGGAGCGGATGTTGTGGCAGAAGGCAGGGTGATATTCCGGAAAGAAGTGCCCGGTGAAATGCTTCACCGCCTTGTGGACGTCATGGAGGAAACAAAGGCCTATTACGCCCTGCAGGGGTATGAATCCATCATCATGAATGAACGTTCCCTGAACCATATGATGGCCAGATTCCGTGAGATCGGGGCGGATGAGGACAGGATCGAGACGCTGTTTTACGGCGTGTCCGTTCTGGAAGACCTGAAAAAAGCAAAGGCTGTGGAGAAGGCGATCTATTATGACGCAGAATACACGGTGCCGGAGGTACAGAAGCTCCTTGCACAGGGGTTTGATGTGGAGCCGGTGAGCTTTGATTCCCCCAGCGATCTAAGCGGAGAGGTCACCCAGTCCGGCATCAACAAGGCCTTCGGCATCAATAAGCTGATGGAATACTATGATATTCCGGCGGAGGACACCGTGGCCTTCGGGGACGGCCCCAACGATCTGGATATGCTCCGGTTTGCGGGAACTGGCGTGGCCATGGGAAACGCCTGGGATATCGTTAAGGAAACGGCGGATTTCGTGACCTCCGACCTTATGGAGGACGGGATCTACAACGGGTTGAAGAAGCTGGAACTGATCTGACGGGAGGCACCGGAAGCTTTGGGAAATAAGGGACCCGGTGACCGGAAGCGCAGAGGATCAGTGAAAACGGAGGTGAGTGATGGCAGATCCGAATCCATGATTCGGATCGCCGAACTCGCAATGCGAACAAGGTTCGCTATGTGCTCGTCATGGAGGAATTGTATGAACAAGAACATCATCACGAAACTGTTATCGGCGGCCATGTGCTGTGCCCTGGCTGCTGGAACCCTTATTCCCGGGGGCAGGGTCCTTGCGGAGGAGGCGGCCCCTGCAGTCAGTATCTACACCGGGGAGGTTATACCCGCGGAACAGGCGCTTGTCAGGCCCATAGCGGTCATGATGCCCACGGATAAGGTGGCCCAGCCTTCCTTCGGCATCGGGAATGCCAAGGTGCTTTACGAGATCATGGAAGAGGGGGAGATCTCCCGCCAGATGGCCATCATCGACAACTGGCAGGGCCTTGAAAAGATCGGAAACCTTCGAAGCTGCAGGCTGTACTATATTCCCGAGGCCGCGGAATGGGATCCCATTCTGATCCATTTCGGCGGCGTGGTCTACATGAAGGACAGGATCACCGCTCCAGACATCAATAATCTTTCCGGCACCAGTGAATACGGCGTGGGAGGAGCGGCACCCGGCAGCGGTCATTTCTGGCGCACCGCGGACAGAAAAGCACCCCACAACGCCTACATCTCCGCTTCCGGTATCGCTGCGGCAGCAGGGGAGCTGGGATATTCCCTGTCGGTCCGTCCCGAGTATTACAGACCGAACCATTTCACCTTCTGCTATACCGGCAATGATCTCTCCCAGTACGGCGCTGCGGCAAAAGCCGCCGGTTCCGTGGATCTGTCCCAGATCTTTACCTACACAAAGACTGCTTTCACCTATGATCCCGTCTCCGGGCAGTATTTCAAGACCCTGCACGGAAAGCCCCAGGTGGACGGTCTCACGGGACAGCAGCTGACCTTTTCCAATATCATCATCCAGTCCACGAAGTGGTCCAAAGCGGATGCCAAGGGCTATCTGCAGTTCGGTAATCTGGACACCACTGAGGACGGGTGGTTTGTCACGGGCGGCAGGGCGATCCACATCCGCTGGGCGAAGGTGGCGGATCATGAGCCCACAAAGTATTTTGATGATCTGGGGAATGAGATCCAGCTGAATCCCGGAAAGACCTACATCGCCATCGCCCAGAAGGGACGGGCACCCATCTTCCGGTAAGAATAGAAGACTATATGGCTTAAAAGCCTGCAGGTGTCCGATCAATCGGCGTCTGCAGGCTTTTTTCCAGAAACCAGTGCTGGCGCCGGGAGGTATTCTCAGCAATAGATCGGAAGCATATTCAGTCGTCGTTCAGATGCCGGCGTTTGTTTGTATTGATATATAGAGAGAGCATCTGAAGTAATATGGAGAGCAAAAACAGACATGATCTAATGTAAAGGGATGGACTCCTATATTCCAGACGGATCCGGTTTGGCCCATCGGTAAGGGATAGGAGCATAAGCCCGTGATAGTCCTCTACGGCAACAGGCCTGTCATTGATGAAGGCCCGGAAACCGGGGGAGTATGGGATGCTGAAAAGCAGCGGCTCTCCGGAAACTCCTTCGATCTCGCAGGAGACAGTATTTTTATCGTAGTGGAAGCTGTCCGCGCTTCTGATGGGGACCGGAAGATGAGAGGGGTCCGAAAAGGCATCCGGATCATCCGGCACACAGGCAAGGGAATTGTATTCCGGATATTCATAGAGATAAAGGGTTTCCGTACCGTGGGTGGCATCCGCCACCAGGGTCAGCTCCGGATGTGGTTTTCCGGACAAAAGATAACGGACGCCGAAAAGAGAGTTTATTTCCTCTGTTCCCACAGGGGTAAACAACTTCCGCTCCTGCCCGAGATCCGCATAGAAGCGCATTGTTGGGGTGTTGCCTGTGCTGATGAAGGTTCTGGCCACGGGAAGGCCTGCGGCGATCCCCAGATTGATCTGTTCATCCTCCTCCGTCAGGACCCGATATCCCGGCTCGGCGGAAAGGCTCCTGCAGGCCTCGATCCTGTGGAACAGCTCCTCAGGCGAACGCCTTGCTACACTCTGGTAATCCAGGATCATTTCGGAGGTATAGAAGACCGAGGCAATGCAGGTCAGAAGAAGAAGCACCGGGATACCGGTGATCCGCTTCTGCTTTTTCTGCAGGGAAAACAGAACAAAAAGAATCAGAAAGCCGGCTTCCGTGCTGATCACGGCGCGAAGAAAAGAATCCGTCCTGAAGATGGTTTCATATCGAAAACGGTCCCACAGAAACATGAAGGAGGCCAACAGGAATATGGAAAGAAAGGAGATGAGGAAAACGATCCCCAGTCCGGCAGGCCGCTCCTCCTGTTCGGAAAGGGTCAGGGAGATCCCCAGGGACATGATCAGAAGGGGCATGAAATACCAGCGGTGATAGCTTCCGGTCCAGCCGGAGAACAGATTGTTCAGGAAGGGGACCGCCATGCAGAGAAATCCCGTGAGGAGCATATGGGAGAGCCAGTGGCGTCTGTGTCGGAGGATAAAAAGCAGACAGAGCCCGATGCCGAATAAGGGGAGAAAAGCGGAGAAGGAAGAGAAATCGTCCATATGAATATAGCTCTGATGCGTCATGGGCTCTCCCGGAAGAAGGAGGGCACAGACGAGGCGCAGATAGTCCCTGGTGGACATCAGCAGCCGGCCGAAGGCATGGTCATTGATCCGGGGATTCTGCATGACCTCCGAAAGAGCGGGTAGAAGCACCGGGGCGGCGAGCCCCATGCCAAGGAGCCCTTTACAGATCATCCTCCGGAGAATTGCAGGCAGCTTCCCTACTGCCCCGGGGTCCTTTTCGTAAAAGGAGGGAAGGACCAGCCGGATCAGGATATAGATCGCCAGATAAACTCCGGAGGCAAAGAACAGATAGAAATTGACAGCAGCCAGAAAACCCACCGCCACTGTGAAGCCGTCAGGCTTCTTTTCCGCGATGATCCGCTCAAGCCCATAGAGCAGGAAGGGAAAGAGGGCAGTATAGTCATGAAACTGGAAGATGAGATTCACGGTCTGGAAGCCGGAAAAGGCGTAGAGCACGGATCCGATCAGGGCATAGCCCCGGTGTTCCTCCTTCAGAAAGCATGAGATATACAGCCAGGCCCCCAGGCCGGCAACGGCATATTTCAGCGGATAGATCAGGAGACCCAAAAGGACCATGACCGCATTTGCGGGAAACAGTGAAAGAAGCCATTGAAAAGGACTTGCGATCCCGTAAAAGGAAAAGGTTCGGACACTGTCCGCTCCCAGTTCAATGTTCATATTCCAGAGATCCCCGGCACCATGAAAAAGATCGTTTATGCAATAGGAAAAGGGGATCATCTGGTCATTGAAGTCATTGGTGAGGGCGAAGAGACCGTGATGAGCAAGAGCTGTCGCGCCAAAGGGGATCAGAGCGATAATGAAATTCAGAAGGAAAGCAAATGCGGCCTGCTTTTTCATCAGCCTGTCGTTTCTACGCCGACTGTTCGGACACAGCGGGGGGTTCCCTGGGCGGAGCTTCTCTTACGGAGAAAAACAGGGCGCTGAAGAGACCATAGACAAAGATACTCATGATATTTGCAACGAAATAGTGCTGGGAATGGCGGGTGACCACAAGGATCCAGAACAGAGGGTAGCAGGCCAGAAAGAGCAACTGGAAAAAGCCACCGTATCT
>CAMNLO010000177.1 GCA_946543095.1 uncultured bacterium | reverse complement strand
ATGGCTTCGTCCACATGGTTCACGATATACTGCTTGCGCCTGAATTCCTCGTCCATTTTATCGTCATAATAGGCGAAACGCTTCTTTAACTGCTTATTCAAAGTGGAGCAGGCGTATCTGGCCTGATCGCAGGCCCTGGCCACATTGCAGTCAATGCCTTTTGGACGATAGGCACCGCAGACCATGCCCAGACGGGAGATATGATGCTCTGTCCGAAGCTGAAGATCCAGCTCTGTGATGATGGCCTCCGGATCCTCATTCTTTGTCAGGATCACGAAGTGGTCATCGGAGACCCTGCCGATAAAGTCGCCGGGAAAGCAGTTGTCCTGGAGATGCTCTGCCAGATTCCACAGAAGATTGTCTCCCATTTCGTAGCCGTGGCGCTCGTTGTAGGCCTTGAAATCCACAATGTTCAGATACAGAAAGCAGTATTCGGTAACGTGGTCCGGATCCTCCTGCAGCAGTTCCTTTGCGTGGAAGACAAAGTGGGAGTAGTTGGAAACCCCCGTCAGATGATCGGTCTTCGAGCTCTTTTCCAGTCCCCGGAAGGCCTCCTGAAGGCTTTCGTTGCTCTTGGCGTCCTCCATTCTCTGCCAGTAGGCGGAGATGCTGACCATAAAGGCGGAGACGAAATAGGTGAACATATTCAGCTCCGTGGCAAAGGTCAGGGGGATCTGCCGGTTCATGATGATCATGAAAACAGACATGATGAGGGAAAGGAGGACAAAGGAGACCACGGGGCGCCACACCAGCAGGCAGAACACATAGATCATCATGGTGAGGAAGGTGAGGATCTGCTCCCCCTTGGCATAGTCCATGGCGGAGATATACATCCCGAAAACCACGCAGACTGTGCAGAAAACAAAGAGGATGCCGTAGCCCAGTGTCATGTTCTTTGTTTTCCCCCGCAGGTAGCTGAGGGAGAACCAGAGCATGATGAGGCCCGTTACCGTAAGGGTCACGTAGCCCGCATAGTGGGAGATGATCCACTCCATGGTCCGGGGCTTCCCGGAGGTCAGAACGTTTACGGTCACACTGCAGATCACATAGATCTCCAGCAGGACCACCACCACCGCCATATAGATCACAGCCCTGAAGTTCGCCCGTTCAGAGTATTCCCTTACAAAATCGGAGTGCCGGTCCAGCCCCAGCCATACCTTGATCTTTTCGCTCATGCTCCACCTCTTTGTCCGATGTATTGTATCGTAAATGCCCAAATTGCACAGTTCCCACCCAGGATCCGCATCCGCGGATGATCCCCGGGCATACCGCTTGAGCGGCATGATTGAAGTCTGAGATATGGTTTCATTGTCTCATCATTAATGGAAAAATGCCATATCTTTTCGGAATTTCAGTAAACATATCATCTGTTATGCCACAACGCCATACAATAACGGGTGTTTTTACTTGAAAGAAAGACGCGGATATAGGATAATTGGCGGCGTAGTCGCGTAAGATCACACAGGAATGAGGAGTATTATGAAAAACCCGTTTACCACACTGGAAACCGTTCAAAAGATCGCAGAAAAGATCCCTACCCCCTTCCATCTTTATGATGAAAAGGGTATCCGGGAAAATGCCAGGGCCGTGCAGAAGGCTTTTTCCTGGAATCAAGGCTTTCGGGAATATTTCGCCGTAAAGGCCACACCCAATCCCTTTATCATGAAGATCTTAAAGGAGGAGGGCTGCGGCTTTGACTGCTCCTCCGCAACAGAGCTGATGCTGTCGGAAGCTCTGGACACCCCGGGAGAATATATCATGTTCTCCTCCAATGACACACCGGCAAGGGAATATGCCCTGGCCAATCGGCTGAACGCCATCATCAATCTGGATGACATCACCCATATCCCTTTTCTGGAGGAGACCATCGGACAGCTGCCGACGACCATGAGCATGCGGTTTAACCCCGGCGGGACCTTCACCATGTCAAACGGCATCATGGACAATCCCGGAGACGCGAAATACGGCTGCACAAAGGAGCAGATGGCAGAGGGCTTCCGGCAGCTTGCGGCAAAGGGAGTGGAGCATTTCGGGATCCATGCCTTTCTGGCCAGCAACACCGTGACCAACGAATACTATCCGAAGCTGGCGGGCCAGCTTTTCGAGCTGGCGGTGGAGCTGAAGAAAAAGACAGGGGTCCACATCGCCTTTATCAATCTTTCCGGCGGCGTGGGGATCCCTTACCGCCCGGAGGAGGAGGCCAACGACATCCTTGCCATCGGGGAAGGGGTGAGAAAGGCCTATCAGGAGATCCTGGAGCCCGCAGGCATGGGAGATGTGGCCATCTATACGGAGATGGGCCGCTATATGCTGGGACCCTACGGAGCACTGATCACAAAGGCCATCCATGAGAAGCATATCTACAAGGAGTACATAGGCGTGGACGCCTGTGCCGTGAACCTGATGCGGCCCGCCATGTACGGTGCCTACCACCATATCACGGTGCTGGGAAAGGAGGACGACCCCCTGGACCATCTCTATGACATCACAGGATCTCTCTGCGAGAACAACGACAAATTCGCGGTGGACAGGATGATGCCCAAGATCCGGATGGGGGACTATCTCTATATCCACGATACCGGCGCCCACGGTTATTCCATGGGCTATAACTACAACGGAAAGCTGAAAAGCGCTGAGGTCCTCTTAAAAGAGGACGGTTCCTGTGAGCTGATCCGCAGGGCAGAGACCCCGAAGGACTATTTCGCCACCTTCGACTGCTTCGAGGAGTTTCGGCATCTTGGGGAGTAGTGTGAAAGATCTTGCTGATCATTATGTAAACCAGACGCCGTCAGCACTGCATTTGATGAACCTCCGGCATCGGAAGGCCGGACAGTCCCCGAACCCGGAAAATAATACCGAAAAGCCTTACCTCATCACACCCCGTCCGTCAGGCCGGGGTGTTTTGAAACTACTTGAATAATTGCCCAAAATCCACTAAAATAGTAATTCGTAACATTATGTATTTCTAAGAGGAGGTAACTATGCAGGTATACACAACGGACAAGATCAGAAACGTGGTGCTCTTAGGTCATGGCGGTGCCGGAAAAACGTCGCTGGCAGAGGCAATGGCCTACATTTCCGGGATCACTTCCCGCATGGGAAAGGTTACGGACGGAAACACCATCAGCGATTTTAATAAAGAGGAGCAGAAGCGTCAGTTTTCCATCAACACTTCCATCATCCCCATTGAGTGGGAGGGGGTGAAGATCAACATTCTGGACACACCCGGCTACTTCGACTTCGTGGGGGAAGTGGAAGAGGCCATTGCCGCTGCGGATGCCGCCATCATCGTGGTTTCCGGCAAGTCCGGCGTGGAAGTGGGGACGGAAAAGGCCTGGCAGCTCTGCGAGAAGAACAAGCTGCCCCGTATGATCTTCGTATCCGATATGGATATCGACAATGCCTCCTTCCGCCAGGTGGTGGAGGATATGACCGCCTCCTACGGCAAGAAGATGGTTCCCTTTAACCTGCCCATCCGCGAGAACGAGAAATTCGTGGGCTATGTGAACGTGATCTCCGAAAAAGGCTATCGCTGGGAGGGCAAGGATGCCAAGGAATGCGATATCCCGGACTACAACAAGGAAAACCTTTCCGCCTTCAAGGACACCATCATGGAGGCTGTGGCGGAGACCAGCGAGGATTTCATGGAGCGCTATTTCGGCGGCGACACCTTCTCTGAGGACGAGATCCGCATGGCCTTAAAGACCAATGTTTCCGACGGGACCCTGGTGCCCATGTCCATGGGCAGCTCCGTACTCTGCCAGGGCATTTTCACGCTGCTCTCCGATATCGTGAAGTATTTCCCTTCACCGGACACCGAGAAGATTGCCGGCGTGAATTTAAAAACCAACGAGGTGTTCGAAGCGAACTACGATTTCTCCAAGGCCAAGAGCGCCTATATCTTCAAGACCATGATGGATCCCTTCATCGGCAAGTACAGTCTGGTGAAGGTCTGCTCCGGGGTTTTGAGAGGGGACGATTCCGTATACGACGAGGAGAGAGGCACCGACGAAAAGCTGGGCAAGCTCTACATCCTCCAGGGCAATAAGCCGGTGGAAATCAAGGAGGTTTTTGCCGGCGATATCGCAGCCATTCCGAAGCTGGCGGAGGCCCGCACGGGAGACACCCTGTCCACCAAGGCCCTGCCCATCCGCTACGGCAAGAAGGAGATCTCCACGCCCTACACCATAAAGAGATACAAGGTGCCAAATAAGAACGATATCGATAAGGTGTCCCAGACCCTGCAGAGAATGGCTCTGGAGGATCAGACCCTCCGGGTGGTGAACGATTCCGACAACCGCCAGATGCTGCTGTACGGCATGGGCGATATGCAGCTGGAGATCGTGGCCAGCCGCTTAAAGAACGAGTACAAGGTGGAGATCGAATTAAGCGATCCCAAGGTGGCCTACAGAGAGACCATCCGGAAGCTTGCGGATGTGGAAAGCAAGTACAAGAAGCAGTCCGGCGGACACGGTCAGTACGGTCATGTAAAGATG
>CAMNLO010000176.1 GCA_946543095.1 uncultured bacterium | reverse complement strand
TCTGTCGTCATGCAAGCATGACACAGCCTGCTGTTTCGCTCATTGTTTTGCCAACTCGCTGTATGCAATGGGGAAGGATACCAGGCAGGCCAGCACGTCTGCGATGGCCTGGGTGATCTCCACCCCCGTCAGCCCGAAAAACATGGGCAGTATGATGATCAGCGGGATAAAGCAGAAGCCGTTGCGGGCAGAGGCCGTGACGCTTGCCTTAAAGCCCTTGCCGATGGACTGGAGCATCATATTGCTCACCACAGTGACCCCCATAAAGGGCGCAGCCATGACCTGATATCTGAGGGCTCTCACCCCCACTGCCACCACCTCCGGATCATCCCGAAACCAGTGCACGATGGGTTCGGCAAAAAAATAGCAGACCACTCCCACCACGATCAGAAAGACCGTGGAAAACTTCAGGCAGAAATAATAGCCTTCCTTCACTCTTCCCGTGAGGCCCGCCCCGTAATTGAAGGAGCAGACCGGCTGATAGCCCTGGCCGAAGCCGATGAGCACAGAGGACAGCATCATCATGATCCTGTTCACAATGGACATGCCGGCAATGGCCGCATCCCCTCCAAACTTTCCCGCCGCCACATTCAGAAGGATCGCGGACACAGCCGCCATTCCCTGCCGGAACAGGGAGGGAGAGCCGCCGTTGATGATCTCCTTCAGATAATGGGGGGTAAAATGGATCCTGTGGATATCCAGCCGGATGTTCTCTCCCTTGGTGCTGGCGTAATACAGCACAAAGATCGCCAGGATCTGCCCCAGGACCGTGGCGATGGCAGCGCCGGAGACGCCCATGTGAAACACCAGGATCAGCAGGGGGTCCAGAGCGATATTCAAGACGGCCCCGGAAAGGAGCCCGAACATGGCGTACATGGCGTTGCCCTGGAACCGGAGTTGATTGTTGATCACAAACTGCCCCATCATAAAGGGCGCCCCCAAAAGGATTATCCTGAGGTAGTCCACCGTGTCCTGTAAGGTGGTGGGGGTGGCTCCCAGAAACAACGCAAGAGGATTCACGAAAATAATCCCCAGAGCCGCGAACACCACGCCGATGATGATGGATAAGGCGAAGCCGGTGGTGGCCATGTTGGCGGCTTCCTCCGGATCCCCCGCCCCCAGCTTTCTGGAGATATAATTGCCGGAGCCGTGGCCGCAGAAAAAGCCGAAGGCCTGGACAATGGCCATGACGGAGAACACAAGGCCCACCGCTGCCGTGGCCTGGGTGGAGATCCTGCCCACGAAATAGGTGTCCGCCGCGTTATAGATCCCCGTGACCAGCATACTGATGATGGTGGGGACGGCCAAAGTGCAGATCAGCTTTGGAACCGGGGTTTTTGTCAGATAATCATAACGGGATACAGTCTTCTGCAAGATGTGGCCTCTTAGTTACTCCAGTAGATATCCAGCACATCCCCGGAATGAAGGGGCTCGTTGAACTGGGCGGTATGGCCGTTTAAGTTCGTCACAATGCCCTTCCCCCTGGGCTCTGCCAGATTGAAGCTGATATAGTCGAAAATGTTCACGTATACATACTGGGTCTTCCCTGTCAGTGTCACGAATTCACCGTTCACCTTCACGGTCAGATCCACAGGCTTCTCCACAATGGGATTGCCCTCCTCGTCCACGGGAAGCGCCGCTTTTTCCGCCGCTGCCTTTGCTTCCTCTTCTCTTTGCTCTTCCTCCCTGCGCTTTTCGGAAAGCTTTTCCATCTCTCCGTCATCATCCGCAAGATCCGCAAAGCTCTCTGCCCGCAGGGCCGCTTCCTTGGCCTTTCTCGCGTCCTCGTCCACATCGGAGAGATACCGCTCCTCCAAAGACCAGATCAGGGCGAAATTGTCATAGACCTTCGTGTCCATGTCGGCCCGCTTGTTGTTCACGTAAAGGAAGGTGCCGGGCTCCAGGATCACATCCATGAAATCCACCACCTGCTTTACGGTGTAGTAAGGCAGAAACAGGATGTCATCCCCGTCCTTGATATCATAGAATTCCGACTGCAGGGAGCCGTTGACGCTGGCGAATTTGGGCAGTGTGATGGGCTGGTCGTTCACCGTGACCTGAATGCTCTCCCTGCATTCCGGCAGCTTCCCGATCTCCAGATGGGCCGGCGCCCCCGCGGTGGATTCCTTCACCACGATCACGTCATTGCTGCGCACGGGGGTGTTCATATCCGCTTCCTGACCGTTTACAGTGATCACAGCGGCCTCTCCCATCTGCCCCCTTAAAAAGCGGGCCACGCCGTTGACGCGGTAGTTCAGCTCCTTCCCCCTTCTGGGGAACAGCTTGTCGTTGGGGAATTTTACCTGCATGGCCACATCCACCACCGCCAGGTGGGAATTGTCGTAGAGCTTATGGCGCTTGCCGTTAAAGGTCACGAATATGAAGTTATTGCTCTGTTCATAATAGCTTAAGCAGATGCCGATGGGAGTCACCAGAAGGGAATCCTTCTCAATGGAGGGATCCTGGAAGATGATCTTGTCCATCACTTCCTTGCCCCGGAGGGCCACACGTTCCCTCTGGATCCCCAGCTTGTCCGCCAGCTCGTTGGTGAACCCGGGAAGCTTTCCGCCCCCTCCCACCACGAACACCGCGGACACAGGCTTGTCTCCGTTCAGCTCCCTGATCTTGTCCGCGATCTGCCCCGTCATTTTATTCACCACGGGGAAGGTGGCCTCCAGCACCTCGCTGGTCTTGATGGTCTGGGGCAGGCCGATGATATCCGTAAATTCGATACTGTCGCTTTTGCCCGTGGCGCGCTTGATCATCTCCGCTTCCGAGAATTCCACCAGGCATCTGTGGGCGATGACCTCCGTCAAGGCATCTCCCGCCATGGGGATCATGCCGTAGGCAATGATGGAACCGTCCTTTGTAATGGAGATATCGGAGGTCCCTGCCCCCACATCCACAAGGGCGATATTTAAGAGACGGAAACGCTCGGGGATGGCAAGACCGATGGCCGCGATGGGCTCCAAAGTCATATTGGCCACTTCCAATCCCGCGATCTCCACGGCTCTGTAGAGCCCGTCCACCACGTCCTCGGGAAGGAAGGTGGCAATGAGGTCCGCGCCGATGGTCTTGGCCTTATGCTCCTCCAGATTTCCCATTAAAAAGCCGTTTAAATAATAGCGGATCACGGAATAGCCCACGCAGTAAAAGGCAAGCTCCAGATCGCTCTCATCCTTGAACTCACCGTAGGCCTTCTCGATGCCCATGCTGGCCAGCTCGAAGACGTCCTCCTCCGTCACGGGTCTTTCGTTATCGAACACAAGCTCCACATTGGTGGTCACGGTCCTGAGCACACGTCCTGCAGCCGCGATGCACACTTCCTTTAAGGGCTGGCCGATGTCCTGCTCCAGCAGGTTTTTCACGTCCAGAATGGTCTCCCCCACCTTGCGGATGTCGTGGATCTGTCCGTCCAGCATGGCACGGGATTCATGCTCCTTCATATGCTGGGAAACGATGATGAAATTGTCGCCGTCCTTATAGCCCGCCGTCCCGACGATGGAGCGGGTCCCGATATCCAGACCGAAAACCAGTTTTTTACGTTCCAATTTGTGTTCCTCTGTTTGCTGACTAATCATTCGGTTTTGATCGCCGTCAACGCGCAAGGGCCTTAATCGCCTGACGGATGGCTTCCGAAAGCTCTCCGTTATTATCGATCACGACACTGCACTTTTCCCGGAATGCTTCCTCCGGAAGCTGGGAAGCCATGATGGCTGAGATCTTTTCATCGCTGTAGCCCCGGGAGCTTTTCAGGCGCTGCCGTCTGACCTCTTCAGAGGCATAGACGTACCAGAGCTCCTCCAGTATTGTATCATATCTTCGCTCCAATAGGAGTGCCGCCTCCAAAATAAAATAGGGCTTTTTGCAGTCCGCCATCCTGCGGCGGATCTCAGCCTCCACAGCGGGGTGGATGATGGCGTTGGCCTGCTTCAGGGCCTCCGGATCCGAAAAGATCCTCTCCGCAAGCTTTGCGGGGAGGATGCGTTTCTCCGGAGAGAGGATCTTATTCCCGAAGGCGGAAACCAGGGGCTCGTAGCAGGGCTGCCCCGGCTCCTCCAGCTCCTTGGCCAGAAGGTCCGCGTAGACTACCTCGCAGTCCCCACGCTGTTCCAGATAGGACAGAATGCTGCTTTTCCCGCAGCCTACACCGCCGGTTATACCTATAGTTTTAGCCATGGTGCTGAAAATCCCGATCCTTCCTAATATACCTTCAAAATGATGATACGAGTTTCTCCTGTGCTGACGGTGCAGATTGCACCGCCTGCGGTGCAATTGCGAAATAGAAAGATCAGCGCATCAGCGTGATCTTTCTATTTGGCGTCCCCCCAGCTCTTGCCCTGATGCACATCCACTGTCAGGGAAACGGACAGCTGTGCCGCCCCTTCCATCTCCCTTACCAGGATCTCCCGCACCTGCTCTTCCTCTCCAGGGGCTGTCTCCACCAAGAGCTCATCATGGACCTGGACCAGCAGTTTAGAGGACAGCCCTTCCTTTCGCAG
>CAMNLO010000175.1 GCA_946543095.1 uncultured bacterium | reverse complement strand
ATGACAGAGGGCCCTATCGTCGGCCCTCTCTTTCTCTTTATCCTGCCCATGATCGGGTCCAGCCTGTTCCAGCAGCTCTACAACACCGTGGACTTTCTGTTTGTGGGGAATATCTTAAACAAGACCTCCGCGGCGGCCGTGGGGGCCAGCTCCTCCCTGATCACCTGCACCATCGGCCTGTTTTCCGGCATCGCCACGGGGACCAGTGTGGTCATGAGCCAGTATTTCGGCGCGGGGAAGCAGAAAAAGGCTTCGGAAGCCCTCCACGCCTCCGTGATCTTCGGCCTTCTGGGCGGGATCATCGTGATGCTCCTGGGGATCCTTCTGGCAGAGCCCGTGCTTGTGCTTCTGAACACCCCCGCCACCGCGATCCCGGAGGCGGTGACGTACATGCAGATCTACATGATCAGCGTGCCCATGCTGGTGTTCTATAATATGGTGTCCGGCGCCATGCGCTCCTACGGGGATTCGGATACCCCCTTTAAGATCCTGGTGATCTGCGGCTTTGTGAATGTGGCGGCGGATTATTTCTTTATGAAGATCATTCCTTTGGGTGTGGCGGGGGTTTCCATCGCCACGGCGGTCTCCCAGGGGCTTTCCGCGGTGCTGATCTGCATTGCGGCATCCCGAAAGGAGAGTCCCGTGCCTCTGTCCCTCAGCGCTCTGAGAACGCCCGAGCACATGTCCCTCGGGGAGCATATCCGCAGCCACTGGAATGTGATGCTGGAGGTGCTGCGGATCGGGATCCCCGCCGGGGTACAGTCGGTGCTCATCACCTTTTCCAATGTGATCGTGCAGTATTACATCAACGCTTTCGGGGAAACGTCCGTGGCGGCCTTTGCGGCCTATTACAAGGTGGAGAATTTCGTCTATCTGCCCATTATGGCCTTCGGCCAGGCGGCCACCACCTTTGCCGGCCAGAACTACGGCGCCGGGAAATATGACAGGGTGCTGCGGGGGACAGTCATCACAGTGATCCTGGGGGCAGTGTCCGTGGCAGTGATCGCCGGGGTGATCTTATTGTTTCCCAGGACTGTGTTCACCTGGTTCATCAAGGATCAGGATGTGGTAACAGACGCGCTGGTCATCGCCACATTGACATTTCCTTTGTACTGGATATATCCTGTGCTGGAGGTGGTGGGGGGATCCTTAAGGGGAATGGGCTATGCTCTGACCTCCATGATCATCATTCTGACCAACATGGGGGCCTTCAGGATCCTGCTTCTTGCGGTGTTTTCCGAGAAGTACCACACTCTGCGTTCCCTTGCCGCGGTGTATCCAATTACCTGGGCCGGGGCGGCGATCTGCTTTGTGGTGGCTTTTGTGATCGTCATGGCAAGGCTGATGAAGAAAGAAAAAGGTAATTGAAATGATACAGGAAAATGCATTCAGCGATCTGGCGGATTTTTTCAGGCTGTTCGGGGATACCACCCGGATCCAGATCCTCTGCGCACTCTTTGACCGGGAGTTTGCGGTGGGAGAGCTGGCGGAAAAGCTGAATATGACCCAGTCCGCCATATCCCATCAGTTAAAGATCTTAAAGCAGGGAAGGCTGGTGAGAAACAGGCGGGAGGGCAGATCCGTGTTTTATGCCCTGGCGGACGAGCATGTGAAGTCCATTATCCGTCAGGGAATGGAGCATATCTCGGAATGAGAAAGGCACTGTTCATCGGGTCGGCCTGCATCGACGTGATCCTGTATCTGGAGCGGCTGCCGAAAACGGAGGAGGACATCCATCCCGGGAAGCAGGTCATGCAGCTGGAGCCTGCGCTTTTCCGAAGGAGGGCGGAGGCTTTTTCTTGCCCATTGTTTTTGCTTTTGTTACACTTTATCAGACTGACTGCGGATCCGATCTTTGATCCGGATCGCCGGCCTCGCAATGCGAAGATGCACTGATTTTTCACACAAGGATTTGTGCCGGAGCGTCACAAATCGCCTGATGGCAGATCCGAATCTGAAATCCGGATCGCCCCGTCGCATCGCTCCGGAATGAGGATTTTTATGTGGATTTCGAGCGAATGGAAGGATTATGAGATACTGGATGCTTCCGCAGGGGAGCGGCTGGAGCGCTGGGGGGAGTATGTCCTGGTACGGCCGGACCCCCAGGTGATCTGGGACACGGAGAAGAAGCATCCGGGCTGGAAGAAGCCCAACGGGATCTATCACCGCAGTGCAAAGGGGGGCGGTGAATGGGAGATCTTTAAGCTCCCGGAGGAGTGGAGCATTTCCTATAAGGACTTAAGCTTCCGGCTGAAGCCCTTTTCCTTTAAGCATACGGGATTGTTTCCTGAACAGGCAGCCAACTGGGACTGGATCAGGGGGATCGTGCGCGACAGGATCGCGCACGATGCGGGAAATGAAGCAGAGAAATCCGAAGCGGGCAGTGAAGGAAGAAACGACAGCCCTCGGGGAAACGGCGGCACTCCCCGCATCCTAAACCTCTTCGCCTACACCGGCGGCGCCACCCTGGCGGCCTCCTCCGCCGGCGCGGAGGTGACCCATCTGGACGCCTCCAAAGGCATGGTGACATGGGCCAGGGAAAACGCGGAGGGCAGCGGACTGGGGGAGCGCCCCATCCGCTGGCTGGTGGACGACTGCGTGAAATTTGTGGAGCGGGAGCTCAGAAGGGGCAAGCGCTATGAGGGGATCATCATGGATCCTCCTTCCTACGGGCGGGGCCCCAGGGGCGAAATCTGGAAAATGGAGGAGCAGATCTACGATCTTTTGATAAAATGCGCAGGTCTTTTATCCGATGAGCCTCTCCTCTTTCTGCTGAACGCCTATTCCACCGGGATCCAGCCCGGCGTTTTGCAGTATATCCTGGAGTCGGCCCTGCCGAAAACGGAGCACAGAAAAGTGGAGGCCGGCGAGCTGGGTCTGCCCGTGGTCTCCACATCCTTAATCCTTCCCTGCGGCATTTCCGGCAGGGTCACCTTCTGAGAGGACTGCACCTCCTTAGCCATGAATTTTGCCCGTGACCGCGCTGCGGGTGGGGTATTTGTCTGTGCGCAGCGAAGCCGGATCGCGAACCCTGCATCCGATCAGGGGGGATGGTCATCTGATCCGCCTGTCACCTCAAATGGAACAGGGAAAGGAATGCATTCAACAGGGAAAGAGGGTCGAAGCTGAAGCCGCCATTATTGGCGCTGTTTTCCGGCGCTTCCTGCGGGGCAGCAGCCCCGGAACCCTCATCCTCCGGCATTTCCGGGGGTTCCTCTCCGTTCGTTTCCGGCAGCTCCGGGGGCTCCTCTTCATTTATCTCAGGCGCTGCCGGCTCTTCCCACAGTCCGGCTTCCGTAAGTGCCTCCACAAGCGCCTCCCGGGCATCGTGAGTCGCCCGGAACAGGGCTTTCATTTCCTCATTGTTCTCCGGCAGGGAACCTTCCTCCGGTTCTTCGCCTTCCTCGGGAGCATTTGCTTCCCTTGCCTCTTCTTCCGCGGCAATAGCGGCGATATACGCATCATACAGGGCCTGCAGTGAGGCCTTTGTCTCCTCGTCCTCTACCCCGTCAATGCTTTCCTGAATGGCTTCTGTGTCTATGGCCATGGGACCCTGGCCTGCTTCCCTGCCCTGTCTTCCGGGTCCTCTGCCTTCCATTGGGGACTGGCGCCCTTCCGACTCTCCGTCCGAATCATCGCTTTGTCTGTCCGGAAGTGCCGGCCTTACACTCTCACTGCTGTCGGTGCTTTCACCGTCTTCGGGAGCGTTTTTTCCGCTTTCTGCAGGTCTCCTGTCTTCTCCGGCGGGAGCATCCATTGCTCCGTTCCCGGTGGGCCCCCTGCCGCCTCCGCCGGAAGGTCCTCTGTCTTCACCGCCTCCCTGGCTGCTGCTCTCGCCACCGCCGCTTTGACCGCCGCTGCTTTCTGAACGGCTTTCACCGCCGCCGAAGCCGCCTCCCGGGCCGCCGCCGGGGCCTCCCGGGGCTGCAAAGGCGGAAATGCCGAGGCTCAGTGTCAGGATCCCTGCTGTGACCAGCGCAAGGATCTTCTTCGTATTCCTTGTGGTCATGATTACCTCCTTTCCGGGCGCTTTGCGGAGGGCAGGTAAGGCGGATCCATGATCCGCCGGTGCCTTCCGGACGGGGCCCGGCGCCGATTCCTGTTTGCAATTGTCTGATACATTTGCTGTCCGGACTTTTCAATTTCCTATGCTACAGGATTCGGTCATGGAGATAACAAAAATGGGGTGGGAAAGCATTTGAGAGAAAGAAAAAGGGAAGCGCCGGTGCCGGAACGCTTCCCTGAGGACCCTTTGATTTTACCGCGGCGGGGCAGCGGGGCCTGCGGGTCCGCCGCCGGAGCCGGGACCGTTCCCCGGGCCACCGCCCTGGCCGGGCCAGCCGCTTTGGCTCTGGCCATTGCCCGGTCCGCCGCCGGGGCTCTCGCTGCCATCCACGCCGTTCCCGGAGGGAGTGCCCGGTCCGCCCTGTCCGCTCACCGGCGGGGTGCCGGGGGGCTTCCCGGAAGGAGCACCGGGGGGCGTTTCATTATGCCCTTCCGGAGGCCTGATCCT
>CAMNLO010000174.1 GCA_946543095.1 uncultured bacterium | reverse complement strand
CATGGACGCGCTGGAGCGCGAGATCGAAGAGGAGCTTCCCGATCGCCTGGAGTTTGAGGACGGAGTCTATGTGCGTCTCGGGGACGGGGACATGAAGGCTTATCTGTATCTTACGAGCCGCCCGGACCCCTATACAAAGGACGAGGTATATTCCTATCTGGAATCCATGGGGGTTTTCGACGGCTATCACTCCTCCAACATATCCGCCATGGTGAAGAAAAAAGTCTATAACCGGGAGATTGTGGTGGCGGAAGGAAGGCCCGCCAAGCAGGGTGTGGACGGCTACTATGAGTATTTCTTTGACACTGAGACCCACTCCGCCCCCAAGATCCGGGAGGACGGTTCCGTGGACTATTCCAGCATGAATGTTCTGGCCAATGTGAAAAAGGGCGATATGCTGGCGAGATACCACAGGGCCATTTCAGGTGAGGACGGGTACACAGTCCGGGGAGATATCCTGAAGGGGACCCAGGGGAGGGAGCTGCCTGCCCTGATCGGCAAAGGGATCACCACGAACGAGGGGGATCCCGACACCTATTACAGCACCATGGACGGCAGGGCGGAGCTGCAGAAAAACAGGCTGGACATCCAGGCGATCTACGAGATCTACAGAGATGTGGACAATACCATCGGCAAACTGGAATTCAACGGCGATATCGTGGTCCATGGCAACGTGGGCACCGGCGTGGTAATCCGGGCGGGCAGGAATGTATCCGTAACGGGAACAGTGGAGGCGGCGAAGATCGTGGCCGGAGGGGACGTGATTTTGCAGAGAGGCATTCAGGGCAACGGCCGGGGACAGATCGCGGCCAAGGGCTCCGTGATGGCGGATTTCATTGAGAGCACCGAGGTGGACGCGCAGCTAAGCGTCCATGCCAACAGTATCCTGAACTCCTTTGTGAAGACAGGCGGCTCCATCAGCGTGGACGGGAAATGGGGCTCCATCATCGGCGGCGAGGTCTTTGCCATGGAGAGCATCACAGCCTCCAACATCGGCAACGAAGTGGAGGTGCGCACCATCGTCCATGCGGGATACGACTCTACCACAGAGGAAGAGTTGGAAGAGGCCGCCGTGGCGGAGAAGGAGATCCAGCAGGAGCTCTCCGGGCTGGTGGACGAAATGAAGGATGTCCTCAGAAAGAAGCGTTCCCAGGGAGAGCGTGTGGCGGAATGGGCCAATAAACAGATCACCGTGCTGAACACCCGCAAGGACAATCTGGTGGAAAAGCTGGACCAGAACAAGGAAAGACAGCGTATGCTGCGGGACATGATGCATGTCGGGAGGGTGGCTTCCATCACGGTGAACGGCCATATCTACAGAGGAGTGCTGTTGGAGCTCTGCAGCCTGCGCACCACCATCCGAAAGAACGACAGCTTCAAGCGTTATTATCTGGAGGGAGGCGCCATTGTCTCCACAGTGGTGGTCTACTGAGCGGTGACATACGAAGAGGCATCCGATTGGACAGGTAGTCTGTCGGGCTTTACGAAAACACGGGGCTTTGAAGACACTTTACGGGTCTATGAGCTGTTCAGGAAGGAGGGCCTGATCCGCGGCCTCGATGAAGCGGGGGAGAAGCGGATCGTCCATGTGGCAGGCACCAATGGGAAGGGCTCCGTCTGCGCTGCCCTCTCCTCCATCCTGACCTGCGCGGGACATACCGCAGGGCTTTTTACCTCTCCCCATATCCTGAACTTCCGGGAGCGGATACGGATCGGGGAGCGCATGATTCCGGAGGCGGATTTCGGAAGGCTTTGCGGGGTGCTTCGGGAGGCGCTTCCGGCAGGGGATCTTGCGGATCTGGGGTATTTTGAAGCCTTTTTCCTTCTGGCCATGCTCTGGTATTCCGAGCAGCAGCCGGATTATATCATACTGGAGACCGGGCTTGGGGGCAGGCTGGACGCCACAAATGCCGTCAGACACCCGGCTCTTTGCATCATTACCCGTATCGGTATGGACCATACGGAGCTCCTGGGGGACACCCCGGAACTGATCGCCGCGGAAAAGGCGGGCATCATCAAGGCGGGAGTCCCCGTGATCTGCCTGGAGGAGCCGGCGGAAGTGTGCAGAGTCATATCAGAAAGGGCAAAGGCCCTGGGCAGCAGGTGCCGGGCCATTCCGGTGAATAAAGACCTTGATTTTTCCCACCGTTTTCTCTATGATAAATACACTCGGTTCACTATGCCCAAGGGCGCAGTATATCAAAGGGAGAATATGCCCCTTGCGCTGGCCGGGGCAGAGTACCTTTTGGGGAGAGTTGACAGGGATGCTTTTCAGCAGGGGCTGGACAGCTTTCGCTGGATGTCACGTTTTGAGGAGGTTCTTCCGGGGATCGTCATCGACGGTGCCCATAATCCCGACGGGATCCGGGTGTTTCTGGACTCCGTAAGGGAGGACGGCTGCAGGAAAGACCGGCTGTTCGTGTTTTCCATGCTTCGCGGCAAGGATCACGAAACCGCCTGCCGGCTTATTGCCGGTTCCGGATTGTTTGAAAAGATCTATACGGCTCCCCTGCCCTCGCCCCGGACACTTCCCCCGGGGGAGCTTGCGGAATGCCTGACATCCGCCGGTGCGTCAAGGGTGTTTTCATGCGGGGATGTCCCGTCGGCCTTCCGGCGGGCAAAAAAAGAAAAACGGGAAGAAGACAGGATTTATATCGCCGGCTCCTTATATCTCAGGTCGGCTTTGGAAGGATTATTGCAGGATGATCAATTTTGAAGAGGAACTGAAAAAATTTCATCCGGCTCTGGAGGTGGATGAGGCTCTGGAGGAGCTGCAGGGACAGGATCAGACAGATTTGACGGATCTGCTCATCGGGGTGATCAGGCAGGCAGAGGAGGAAGCTCCTGCAGGAACATTTGAATGAAAACGCTGATGCGCTTTTCATTCTGATCCCAACGGGAAATTGACATGATTTGCTATAGATGCGGAAGCGAACTGACGAAGGAAGAATTCTGCACCAACTGCGGCGCCGAGGTGGGACTGTACAAGAAGATCTGTGCCACCTCGAATCTCTACTATAACCGGGGACTGGAGCGCGCGGAGGTCAGGGATCTGACAGGTGCCATGGAATCCCTTCGCCTGAGCTTAAAATACAATAAACACAATACGGACGCCAGGAATCTGCTGGGACTGATCTATTTTGAGATGGGGGAAGCATCCTTCGCCATCCGGGAGTGGATCGTGTCCACGAATTTTTATCAGAAGGATGACAAAAAGAATCTGGCGGAGCGTTATCTGTCCATATACAGGGACGAAGCCAGGCTGGATATGTCGGAAAAGGCCATCAAGAAATACAATCTGGCTTTGGGCTACTGCTATTCCGACGGCCTGGATCTGGCCACGATCCAGTTGAAGCGGGTGCTCTCCACCTATCCGAAATTCGTCAGGGCAAGGCAGCTTCTTGCGCTTTTGTACCTGAAGGAGGAGAATCACGCGGCGGCCGCGAGAGAGCTGGAAAAATGCATGCAGATCGACAACGGCTCTCCCCTGACCCGAAAACTGTATCAGGAGGCCACCCGTTTTTCGGAAACAGAGGAAGCGGCCAGGGAAAAGCGGGGTTTTCTGGCACCGGACAGCGTCCGCTACGTAGAGGATGGGGAGACCATCATTACCCCCGGCAGGACCGGGAAGCCCCTGGGCTTCATGGGGGGCCTTGCCTACGGTGTCATCGGGATCCTTCTGGGAGTGGGCTTTTCCCTGTTCCTGATCATGCCTGCCCGGATCACTACTGAGCGGGCCTCCTTTGACGAAAAGACCAGGGAGATCGCGGAGCAGATCGATGCGAAGAACGCCGTGATCACGGAGCTGGAGCGGCAGGTGAACGCTCTGGAGAAGGAGAAATCCACTCTGGAGGAGGAGCTGTACGCCTTCTCCGCAGTGGGAGACGGAACGGATGCCGCAAGTCTTCTGATCCTGGCGGCGAAGACCTATATCGAATCCCCCGGAAACATAAGCGAAGTGGGAGATTATCTGGCTCAGGCAGATGCCCTGGGGGATCCCGCGAGTCTGGGGGAATCCTATCAGGAGCTCTACAGCACGCTGGTGGGAACGGTGGGGCCCTCTCTGGCGGAGGAAGCCTATACGGAAGGGGCAAGGCTGTATCAGGCTTCTGCTTATGCGGAGGCGATCCCCTATTTTGAACGATCCCTTAAGATGGATGCATCCAATCCTCAGGCATATCTGATGCTTGGGAACGCTTATCGCAGGAATAATGACACTGAAAACGCGATCCGGGTCTACGAGCAGCTGATCGACAGACTTCCGGATTCCGACGAGGCTTTACGGGCTGCGGATTCCCTGGGGGAGCTGCAGGGAGCCTGAGAGGATCCAGACGGTAAGTTCAATCTATGAAGATAGCGTTTATCTGCTTATTGCTGTTTGATCTGATCTTCTTTCCGGCATTGCTCTACTTTGCCAGGAAGGGGCGGCATTATGCGGTCCTTTCCGCGGAACGGGCCACGATGGATGCAGCCATCGGCCTTTCCGGCATGATCTATTATATCTATTTTCCCGAACAGCACATGGCCCATAACATCTCCCAGAGAATGGTCATCGG
>CAMNLO010000173.1 GCA_946543095.1 uncultured bacterium | reverse complement strand
TTCCTCCGTAAAAGAAATACTTCCCAGAGCCTCAGGCACAAGCCCCGACTGGCGGGGAATCCCGAATTTCTCCGGGAAGTCCGTATGAATATACGCGATGGGCCTGATTTCCAAGCTTCCTCCTATAGTCCCGTCTTCGGTCTGATATCGTATTTGTCCACCAGATCCCGGATCTTTATGATGGACTCCAGATATACGCCGTTTAACACGCCCTCGGCCCAGACCTTTCCCTTGGTCCGGCCACGCATGGCATATCTGGACAGGAAGGAGCAGATCACCGGAAGATGTTTTAAGTCCGCTCTCCGGATGAAATCCAGCTCCTCGCCCTCTTTGATCCTGTATTTCCGGTAGTCATAGAGGTAGTTCTTATTCATGATATTGGTGGCGGATAAAACTTTTATAAAATTTAATAGCGTTCCGTCATACACCGGAAAGGCCACGGAGCTTTCCGCAATTCCCTCCTCCTGAAAGGTGGTGGCAAGATACTGGCCCCGTTTCTCCGTCAGCCAGGGTACAAAGGGAAGAAGCTTTTTGATCTCCTTCTGATATGCCTCCACCATTTCCTGACGTTCCAACTGATTGCTTCTGCTGAGCAGGTCATCCATGATCAAATCTCCTCATTGCATTTCCACGGGTTTTGTCCCATTGACCTCCGGATACAGACTCCGGTCATAATTGTGAGAACCGTAATGCCTTCCGGAATACTCCATCAGCTCCTCATCCGTCCACAGAAAGATATTCGGATGATCCGAGACTCTCGGTGTGGTGTCAAAATGCAGCCAGCCTGTTCCCACGTCCACCAGATTCCAGAAATGATGATGGGATCTGGGAATCTTCTGGATATCCTCGTTGGGGATCCCGGCTCTGGTCAAAAGCTCCTTGGCGCTCATGGCGTACACAAAGCAATCGCCGCTCCTGCCCTCCAAGCCCTCGGAAATGGCCTGCAGAGGATTGTCCTTCTGGGAGGTCTCCCTGTAGAAGATATGGCCCTTGATCCAGACAAAGATGGCATGGGCCTTTTCATAGTCGCTCATACCCTCCTGAAGGATCCCGGCAAGGATCTCATCCGCTTTGGCATCCAGGGCGTCTTTGTCGTATTCCTGCACCAGGACCTTTAAGACCACCTGCTTTTCCGCCCGGTTGCCGGCCCTGTCGACTGCATAATAAAGCAGGGGATATTCTCCCTCCGTCTCAAGATCCACACGATCCCTGTCCACCTGCAGCTCGATATCCGTGTCACAGTTGTCGCTGCAGGATACTCCCTGCTTAAAGGCAGCGTTGTCGCCGATAAAATAGACGATATCCTTTGCCCCGGAAATGACGGGAGCTTCCGTGTCCTGTGTAAGGATCAGCTTCGATGGCAGCTCGCTCCGGTTTCCTGCATCATCCGTCAGGGCGATCAGAACCTCCTGCTCCCCCAGGCGGGACATATCCGGCTCCTTTGCGAAGGAAACGGAAACCTCCGTGGCATCCTCTGTGCTTTCCACAAATTCCTCTGCCGAAAGCACCGAGGTGCTGTAGGCGCTCACCTCTTTCATCACGCCGGTGGGGGGAACAGTGTCCTCCACCACCAGGAAGGAATCGTAGTCATCGCCGCCCACGTTTACGGTCAGGGGGAATTTCCCCGGGATCACAGTGGAGAGAGAGGAACGGGGTGTCACGAACCGGGCATCCGCTTTGTCCTCCTCACTCAGGTCAGGCATCAGGAAGCTTTCGATCCCCGGAAGGGTCTGCCCCGCTTCCACCTTCACCTCCGGACGGGCCTTGGAGATCACAAGCCTTGCCATGCAGCGGACGCTGTTGCCCCCAAGATCCGTGAAGATCAGGGCAGTTTCTTTGATCCCTCTCGTGTCTGTATCCGGAAGAGTCTCGAAGGAAACCTTCACCTCAGTATTATCATTGATCGATTCGATAAAATCCGTCGGGGAAACAGCGGCTCCCTTTTCGACTTCCACATCATGCACTGTGGCCTCAGGCTTTGTGGTGTCCACAATTTTAAGTGCTGCCTTTGCCCGGAACGGCCCAAGGACCACCACCGGTTCATATTCTCCCGGGACGTCTGCATCATATGCGCTCTCATCCGCAAATTCCGCGTGCTCCGGAAGGGGCAGGAGGTTTGCGGGAAAGGCTCTTTCCGGCTTTAACAGATCATCCGCAAGGATACTCGTTCCGGCCTCGGCGGTAGCTTCCGTAAAGAACAGCTCCTGCCGGATCAGAAGGAGCCCCCCTGCTGTCAGGGCAGCTGCAAGAATGACCGCAAGCAGGACCACTATCGTTTTTGAAACACCCTGCTTACTCAAACGGAAAGCTCCTCCGACTGCGGTATTTCATCTTTGTTTGCCTCCAACAGGGGCGTGATCACCTCCATGAGATACTCCTTTGTCTGCTCCGGTGCCCTGCCCACGTATTTTGCGGGCACCATATAGGACTGCAGTGCTTCTTTTGTCAGGCCGAAGGCGGGATCCGCTGCGATCCTGAAAAGCAGATCGTTTTCCTTTCCCTCTTCCTTCACCTGCTTTCCGGCCTCCATGGAAAGCTGGCGGATCCGTTCATGGAGCTTTTGTCTGTCGCCGCCGTTTTTCACCGCGTCCATCATGATGTTCTCCGTGGCCATAAAGGGCAGCTCCTGCATCAGATGCTTTTCGATGACCTTCGGATAGACCACGAGACCCCCGGTCACATTTTCCATCAGCATCAGGATCCCGTCTGCCGCAAGGAATGCCTCCGGCACGGAAAGACGCTTGTTTGCGGAATCATCCAGCGTCCTTTCAAACCACTGCTCCGCAGCGGTAAGGGCAGGATTCAATGCATCCGACATCAGAAACCTTGCCAGGGCCGCGATCCGCTCACTGCGCATGGGATTGCGCTTATAGGCCATGGCGGAGGACCCGATCTGATTCTTTTCAAAGGGCTCCTCCACCTCCTTTAAGTGCTGTAAGAGCCTCAGATCATTGGAGAATTTATGGGCGCTTTGGGCGATGCCGGATAAGACATTCAAAACCCGTGCGTCCACCTTTCTGGAATAGGTCTGGCCGGACACCGGATAGACCCCGGGGAAGTCCATTTTTTCTGCGATCATTTGGTCCAGCTGCTTTACCTTTTCATGATCGCCGTCGAAGAGCTCCAGGAAAGAAGCCTGGGTCCCGGTGGTGCCCTTGGAGCCAAGCAGCTTCAGGCTGCTTAAGCAATAATCCAGATCGGAAAGATCCATCACCAGATCCTGAATCCAGAGAGTGGCCCGCTTTCCAAGAGTGGTGGGCTGGGCCGGCTGAAAATGGGTAAAGGCGAGCATCGGCAGATCCTTATAGCGATCCGAAAAGCCTGCAAGCTGACGGATCACGGCGATGAGGCGCTTTCGGACAAGCCTTAAGGCATCCCGCATCAGGATCAGGTCCGTATTGTCCCCCACATAGCAGCTGGTGGCTCCCAGATGGATGATGCCGGCAGCCTTCGGGCACTGCAGCCCATAGGCATACACATGGCTCATCACATCATGACGTACCTCCTTCTCCCGCTTTCTCGCCTCTTCGTAGTTAATATCCGTCACATGGCTTTTCAGCTCCTGGATCTGCTCTTTGGAAATGACGTTTTCTCCGTCCTTTGTAAGGCCCAGCTCCATTTCCGCTTCCGCAAGGGCGATCCAGAGCCTTCTCCAGGTGGAAAACTTCCTGTCCTGGGAAAAGACCTCCTGCATGGCACGGCTTGCGTAGCGGGAGCTTAAGGGAGATTCATAGATATCGGTTGACATAAATATTCTCCAGCCTTTCTTCTTGACACCGGGTCGCAGACCACGTATGGAAAAACTACGCTCAGTCCAGTCCCAGTCTGTGGAAGACCTCGTTATAGGCCTCCTCCACATTGCCCAGATCTCTTCTGAAGCGGTCCTTGTCCAGCTTTTCATTGGTATTCACATCCCAGAGACGGCAGGTGTCCGGGGAGGTCTCATCCGCCAGGATGATCTCTCCGTGATAACGCCCGAACTCCAGCTTGAAGTCGATGAGCCTGATGCCGGCCTGCAGGAAATAGGCCTTTAATACTTCGTTCACCTTGAAGGCGTACTTCTTGATCTGATCCATTTCCTCCCAGGTGGCAAGATTTAAAGCCCTGGCAAAATAGGAATTGATCAGAGGATCCCCCAGAGCATCGTTCTTATAGGAGAATTCAATGGTGGGCTCGGTAAAGGGAGTTCCCTCTTCCACCCCGAGGCGCTTGGAAAAGCTGCCTGCGGCCACATTGCGGATGATGACCTCTAACGGCACGATCTCCACCTTTTTCACCGCTGTCTCCCTGTCGGAAAGCTCCTCCACAAAATGGGTGGGAACCCCCTCTTTTTCCAGCAGCCGGAACACATGGTTCGTCATGCGGTTGTTGATGACGCCTTTCCCCACAATAGTGCCTCTTTTTTCACCGTTAAAGGCGGTGGCATCATCCTTGTATTCCACGATCAGAATATCCGGATCCTCAGTGGCAAACACCTTCTTGGCTTTTCCTTCGTAAAGCTGTTCTTTTTTTTCCATAATTTCCTCCAATTCCGAAGCGCAGCGAAGGAAACGCGAGGCGAATGTCAGATTCG
>CAMNLO010000172.1 GCA_946543095.1 uncultured bacterium | reverse complement strand
GTTTCACAAATTCCTTCGCAAATCCGATGTTTGCCCCGATGTACTTTGATACCGCTTCGTACCACTCACCGCCATGGCGATACGCCGCTTCGCAGGCTGTGAGGCCGAAAACGCTCATCTGGTCCAGGCCGCAGGCATCCATTTCGTGGATGAACCGCTTTCTCAGATCCTCCCGGGGGATCAGGATATTGGCCAGCATCATTGTGGCCAGATTGAAGGTCTTGCTGGGGGCGGTGCAGGTGATGCTGTTTTCCTCAAAACGCCTGTCGATGGACGCGAAGGGAATGTGCTTTCCCCGGAACACATAATCACAGTGGATCTCGTCGCTGACCACCAGTACATGATACTTTAAGCAAAGCTCGCCCAGCTGTGTAAGCTCTTCCTTTTCCCAGACCCTGCCCACGGGATTGTGTGGGGAGCACAATAGAAACAGCTTTACGTTCTCCGCTTGAAGCTTTTGCTCAATGTCTTCAAAATTCATGCGATAGCGGCCGGTTTCATCCTGATACAGATCGCTGTTTACGATGCGCCGTCCGTTTTCTTTGATGACCCCGGCAAAGGGGTAATAGACGGGCTGCTCGATCATGACGGCATCCCCGGGCTTTGTGTAGGCTCTCACAGCCGCTGCCAGGGCATAGACCACGCCGGGAGTTTTGACGATCCACTCCTCTTTGATCTCCAGGCCGTGGCGGCTCAGGAGCCAGTCATGGACCGCCTCATAATAGGAATCCCCGGGAACGGGCTCGCTGTAGCCGAAAATCGCATGCTTTACCCTTTCCTGCAGGGCGTCCTCGATATAGGAGCTGGTCTTGAAATCCATATCCGCCACCCACAGAGAGAGCACATCCTCCGGCAGGCCCCTGGAGACGGCGTGGTCGAATTTCAGGGATCTTGTGTGTTTGCGGTCGATAACGGTGTCAAAATCCAGATTGCGTTCCATTTGCAGATTCTCTCCTTTTGATCCAAGGCTAAACACACCTCAGGCGGCACATGGCACCGGAATTACTTCAATGCCGATCGATCCCGATGTTACAGCATACACAGATACGCGAAGTAGCCTCCGTAGCAGGCAAGCATCAAAAGCCCGGACAGGCGGGTCAGGCGCTTCTTCGGGAGGCAGAGCAGAAACAGCAGTGCAGCCGCGCCGATGGCCACCAGGGAGTCCACAAAAAAGCTCTGTGCGTAGGCCACGGGGGTGATCAGCGCGGAGGTTCCCACCACGAAGAGGATATTGAAGATATTGCTGCCCACGATATTGCCGATGGCGATGCCGGTGTTTCCCTTAAAGGCCGCGGTAACGGAGGTAAAGAGCTCCGGCAGGGAGGTGCCGAAGGCCACAATGGTCAGGCCGATGAACCGGTCGGAAAGCCCCAGGGCCCTGGCGATGCCCGTGGCGCCGTCCACGGCGATGTCCGAACCGATAACGATACAGGCAAGGCCCCCCAGGATCATCAGGATTGCCTTCCAGAGGGGCATGTTCTCTTTCTCTTCCTCCTCCGCAGGAGGCGCCTGCTTCGTGGCCTTTTTATAAAGATAGATCAGATAAACGATGAACAGGGCCCAGAGGATCAGCCCATCCACCCATCCTACCGTTCCCCCGTTGCTCATCAGCAGAAGGAACACGGAAACGGCCACCACAAAGGGAAGCTCGATGTACACCGTGGCTTTTTCCACCGGCAGAACCGCCACCACGGCGGTGAGCCCCAGGATCACAAGAATGTTCATGATGTTGCTGCCCAGCACATTGCCGATGGTGATGTCGGCACTGCCCTTTAAGGCCGCCGCAATGGACACGGCCGCTTCCGGGGCGCTGGTCCCCATGGCCACGATGGTGAGGCCGATGACCAGCTCCGGGATATGGAAGCGCCTGGCCACGCTGACGGCGCCGTCCACAAAGGCGTCCGCCCCCTTCACCAGCATGATAAACCCGAAGATGAGCATGAGAATATTCACAATCATGTTTAATCCCTCAATTACCGGTTTTCCTCGAAAACCGCCGCATAGCTTTTCGACCCTAATTCTTGAAGCTGTGGACCGGGGCGGGGATCCGTCCGGTCCTGTTTACAAAGGCCTCGCAGGAGAAGCTGTTTACGGGCATGATGGGGGCCGCCCCGAACAACCCGCCGAAATCCACGCTGTCTCCCACTTTTTTCCCATAGGCGGGAATGACACGGACCGCCGTGGTCTTCTGATTGATCATGCCGATGGCCATTTCATCGGCGATGATGCCGGAAATGGTGGCGGCGGAGGTGTCTCCCGGAATGGCGATCATATCCAGGCCCACGGAGCAGACACAGGTCATGGCTTCCAGCTTTTCCAGAGTCAGGGCTCCTGCGTTCACGGCATCCACCATGCCCTGATCCTCGCTGACGGGGATAAAGGCGCCGCTTAAGCCTCCCACATAGGAGCTTGCCATGATACCGCCCTTTTTCACCTGATCGTTCAGAAGGGCCAGGGCCGCAGTGGTCCCCGGGGCCCCGGGCTGCTCCAAACCGATCTCCTTTAGGATATCCGCCACGGAATCCCCGATGGCGGGGGTCGGCGCAAGCGACAGATCCACGATGCCAAAGGGCACGTTTAACATCCGGGAGGCTTCCTTTGCCACTAACTGCCCCACTCTCGTGACCTTGAAGGCGGTCTTCTTGATGGTCTCGCAAAGGACCTCAAAGCTTTCCCCTCTCACCTTTTCAATGGCGGTCTTCACCACACCAGGGCCGGAGACCCCCACATTGATGACGGCGTCCGCTTCTGTGACCCCATGGAAGGCGCCTGCCATAAAGGGATTGTCGTCCGGGGGATTGCAGAGCACCACCAGCTTGGAGCAGCCGAAGCTGTCCTGGTCCCTGGTCTCTTCCGCAGTCTTCACGATGACCTCTCCCATGAGCCGCACCGCATCCATATTCAGGCCAATGCGGGTGGAGCCCACCTGCACGGAGCAGCAGATCCGGTCGGTTTCCTTTGTGGCCTGCGGGATAGAGCGGATCAGAAGCTCGTCCGCTTTGGTCATGCCCTTGGCCACTAAAGCGGAATACCCGCCCAGGATATTGACGCCCACATCCTTTGCCGCGTTGTTTAAGGTTTTAGCGATCTCCACAAAATCCTCACTGCTTTTGCAGCAGGCTGCCCCCACTAACGCGATGGGGGTCACGGAGATCCGCTTATTCACAATGGGGATCCCGTATTCCGAAGCGATCTTCTCCCCGGTCTCCACCAGATTCCCGGCGGCAGTCAGGATCCTCTCCCGGATCTTTCCGCAGCAGGCCTTCAGATCCTCGTCCCCGCAGTCCAGAAGGTTTAAGCCCAATGTGATCGTGCGCACATCCAGGTTTTCCTTCTCGATCATTTCATTGGTTTCGGCTACTTCACTCAGATTAATCATAACTACCTCAAATCTTCATTTCCATCAATATTGACCTGGCCCGGGAATATCTCGCCCTTGCGATATTTCTAACGGGTCTGAGCGCAGCTCAGACCCTGTGCATCATATCAAAGATCTCTTCCTTCTGGCACTTGATCACCAGGCCCATTTCCTTTCCCATTTCCTCAAGCTCTTTGCACAAGGTGTCAAACTCCGCCTTCGACTCTGCGATGTCCACGATCATCATCATGTTGAAATATCCGGATACGATGGTCTGGCTGATGTCCAGGATATTGATGTTGTTGTCCGCAAGATACACGCAGACCTTCGCGATGATCCCCACCGCGTCATGTCCCACTACAGTAATGATTGCCTTTTCCATAATACTACTCCTCTCTAAAACTCCAGCGCCTCGCTGACCGCATCCCGTTTTGCCACAAAGATCGGCAGCTCGCTTCCCACATAGGGGTTTTCCCCGGTGGTGATCTCCGTCCGGACGCTCTCCAGCGCCAGGATGGGCAGATTGTTTTCCTTGCTCAGGTGTCCTAAAAAAATGCCCTTCAAATGGTCGTTCAGGATCCGGCACAGCAGGCTTCCGCAGCTCTCGTTGGAAAGATGCCCCTGCTTCCCCAGGATCCGCTTTTTCAGGTAGTAGGGATAAGGCCCTACCTCCAGCATATGCACGTCATGATTGGATTCCAGCACCATGGCATCCAGATTCTTCAGATTCTCCACGGTGTATTCCGTGTATTCTCCCAGATCCGTGCAAACAGCCGCCCTCTTATGCTCCGCCTGGACCACATAGGCCGCGGGCTCCGCAGCGTCATGGGAGGTGTGAAAAGGGAGAATCCTGAGATCCTTCAGGATAAACCTCTCGTCGGCGGAAAGCTCATGCACAAGGTCCTTATAATTTGCGGCTCCCTGCTGGGCAAGGAGGGCCCGTTTCGTCCCGGGCAGGGTGTAGATGGGAAGCCCGTATTTTTTGGACAGCACGGACAGGCCGCAGATATGATCCGAATGTTCGTGGGTGATGAAGATCCCGCTGATCTCCTTCATGGAGACCCCTAAGGATTCCACTCCCGTAACGATACGCCTGCAGGAGATCCCGGCATCGATCAGGATATGGGTGGTGTCCGAACCGATGTAGGTGCAATTGCCGCTGGATCCGCTGGCGATGCTGCATATTCTCATAAAATAGATTCCTTGATTTCTGTCGTCATGCAAGCATGACACAGCCTGCTGTTTC
>CAMNLO010000171.1 GCA_946543095.1 uncultured bacterium | reverse complement strand
GCATAATGATACTATGTGCCCCGAGACACACAGATGCATTTTATTCATTTTCCCCCTGCTTGTCAAGTAAAAGATTAGGAAAACAGTCCCTCAAACAGGCCTTCCGAAAAGAAATAGGCCATCATCTGGGCTCTGGAGCTGAATTCTTCTGTCTGCAGAAGCTTCTTCACCTGCTTTTTTGTGTAAAACCGGGAGGTAATGGGCTCTGTTTCCTCCCCGGATGCCCTTGGTTCACCCTTTGCCCTTACAAAGGCGATCCTGGTTTTCACATCGGAGATGGCCACCGCGGCAAAGGAAGGGGGAAGGACAGTCAGGATCTTTGTTAACTCAAGCCCAGTTTCCTCCTGCAGTTCCCGTTTACATAAGTCCTCCACGGACTCTCCCGGAAGGGCCATTCCGGCACAGAGATTATAGATATTCCGTGCGATCCCCAGGCGGAATTCATGGAGCAGCAGAAGCTTCTTTCCCCGAAACACCACCATGGAAACACCGTCCACCTCCCTGCCGATCTCGGACACTTCCCCGTAGCTGTGGCGGCTTACGATCTCATATCGTTTGGTACCGTTTTCTCCCTGATACAACAGTTCGTATTTCTTCAGATATCCATCAGGATCCAGCGCACGGAACCCCTTTAATTCCATGTTATTCCGCCTCCCACAAAGGAACAAGCCCACCGTCCTTCTCCCCGTAGGTTTCAAGCCGGAGGATCCGAAGCTTGTCCGGAGGCTCAAGATCCGTAAAACGAAAGAGCTCTGACACCACCTCCCCGGGCTTCAGATTCCCTGCTCCGCTGCTGGACGAGCGCACCAGCATGGAAAGAGTGATTAAATCACGGCTGTTTTCGATTGCTTCCAGCTTGTAGAGGGAGTCCTTTAAATTTATGGTGATATCTGTTTTCTTTGTATGCTTAACAAACGGAATTTCGTCCTTCTCAAAGAAATGACTGACTAAGTCGGTCATATAACTATGTAAAGTTTTTATGTTGACCGCTTTAGTTAACATAAGCTTATTGACATAATTTAAATCAGTAACAGCTGTCAGGTATTCCGCCGCCCTGACCTGTGCCATGGCGTTCAGCTTATGACCGGCAGTATCCGGAAGCTGCACTGCCCCAGATACCGAAAAGCCCTCTGCCATTACGGCGTTCAGGCGGTCTGCCAGAGCCCCCGGATCCACAGCCTCTTTCATTTCCACGTCGAAATACTCTCCCACGCTCTCTGCTCCCACGCTTAAGGGAGAAGCGAAGGAGATGATCTGATGGGGAGAAAAGCCCTCGGAATAGGCCACGGGCAATGCGGCTCTGCGGATGGCCTTCTGAAAATAGCGCATCACATCCAGATGCCCCAGAAACCGTACCTTTCCCGTTTTTGTAAACTTTACACGATACTTCATTCCCTCTTGCCTCCATACCGGGCACTTTGTGCGAGGCCCAAATGCCATCCAAATTGGGGCCCGGCATCGATTCTGAGTAACCGAAAACATGCTTCTGGTTTGCCATGGAAAAAGCTAGGCAGGGCAGATGCCGCAGCGAAACTGCATGGCGCCGCACCCCTGACAGGCCTCTTTGCAGTTGGGGGTCGTTCTCCCCTCCTGTGTGGCCCTCTTCCATTCCCTGAGGAGAAAGGCCCTGTCCACTCCGCAGTCGATAAAATCCCAGGGAAAAAGTTCATCTTCCTCTCTTTTCCTTGTGGTAAAAAATGCCGGCTCCACCTGACATTCCCGAAAGGCCTCCTCCCAGAGCTCCTTCTGAAAATATTCGCTCCAGGCATCAAAGAAGCCGCCATGCTCGTAGACATAGCGAAGGACCTTTCCGGCTTTTCTATCCCCTCTGGCCAGAAAGCCTTCGATAAAGCTGCCGTAGGCCTCGTGCCAGTTATAGCGGATGCTCTTCTGGTTTAAGACGCTGCGGATGCTTTCCTTTGTCAGGGCTGCCTTATGCAGAAACTCCTCTCCCGTGTTCATGGAAGCCCACTGGAAGGGAGTAAAGGGCTTGGGGATAAAGAAAGAGGTGCTGGCCGTGATCTGGACCCTGCCGGACTTCCTCTCCTCCTTGGGCACCGTATCGAAATAGCAGGCAGCGATCTCGTTGCAGAGCTCTGCGATCCCCCGGATATCCTCCTCTGTTTCCGTGGGCAGTCCCAGCATGAAATAGAGCTTGACTTTGGTCCAGCCCCCGCGGAAGGCTTCCTCCACACCCCTTAAGATGTCTTCCTTCGTCAGATTCTTGTTGATCACATCCCTGAGCCGCTGGGATCCCGCCTCAGGCGCAAAGGTAAGACTTGATTTTTTGATATCCTGGACCTTCTCCATGATATCCAGGGAAAAGGCGTCCACCCTCAGGGAAGGCAGAGAGATGTTCACCTTACGTTTCCCGCATTCCGCAAGAAGAAAATCCGTCAGCTCCGGAAGCTTTGAATAATCACTGGAGCTTAGAGAGCTTAGAGAGATCTCCTCCTGACCGGAGGCATCCATCAGCCGGATGGCCTGCTCCTTTAAGGTCTCAAGACTCTTTTCCCTGACCGGCCGGTACAACTGCCCTGCCTGACAGAAGCGGCAGCCCCTGATGCAGCCTCTCTGGATCTCCAGCACCACTCTGTCCTGGGTCACCTGCAAAAAGGGAACAATGGGATGCTCGATATAGTGCGCCTTAGAAAGATCCCTTACCAGCTCCTTCCTGATCCTTTCCGGAACCCCTTCTCTTGTGGGCAGAAAGCTTTGCAGGGTCCCGTCCGCATTGTATGTGGGAGCATAGAAACGGGGAGCATAGATCCCCGGCAGCTGAGAAGCCCGGAACAGGAATTCCTCCCGGGATATTCCCTCCTGTTTTGCCCGGATATACAGATCAAAGAGCTCCCTGTAACGGGTCTCTCCTTCTCCGATGTAAAAAAGATCAAAGAATTCCGCAAGGGGCTCGGGATTATAGGCGCAGGGGCCTCCGCCGATGACGATGGGATCCTCCGGGCCCCGTTCCTTCGCGTCAAAGGGGATCCCGGACAGATCCAGGATCTGCAGCACATTGGTGTAGGAAAGCTCGTACTGGAGTGTGATCCCCAGAAAATCAAAGCCTTTTACAGGCTTTTGGGATTCCAGGGTGAAGAGAGGAATGCTCTTCTCCTTTAAGATCCTGTGGAGATCCGGCCAGGGGGAATACACCCGCTCGCAGAGCACATCCTCCCAGGAGTTGAACTGATCGTACAGGATCTGGATCCCCAGATGGGACATGCCGATCTCATACACATCCGGAAAGCACACTGCGAAGCGCAGCAAAACCCGGTTCTCATCCTTCCTGACAGAATTCAACTCCCCTCCGATATACCTGGCAGGTTTTTCCACCTGCATCAGTATCTCGTCGGGGAGCGCTGCTTCAAAGCTCTTTTTCGTCTGATCCCGCAGGGCAGGAGCTCCTTTCACACAGGACCAGAAGCCTGCGGGAATTGTTTTCAGGTCTGTTCTATCTTCTGGCAAGATCGTCACAGATATCCTCCCAGCTTACGTTTTTCTCCGCCATTAACACCATCAGGTGGTAAAGCAGGTCGGAGATCTCATAGTTCAGTTCGTCCGTTCCCTCGTTTTTGGCCGCGATGACCACCTCCGTACACTCTTCCCCCACCTTTTTCAAGATCTTGTCGATCCCCTTGTCAAACAGGTAATTGGTGTAGGAGCCTTCCCTGGGATTCACTTTCCTGTCTTTAATGATCTGATAGACATCCGTCAGGGCATGGGCAGTGGATCTTACCTCATAGGGCACCTTCGCGATCTCATTAAAGAAACAGCTGCGCTCCCCGGTATGGCAGGCGGCTCCCACCTGGGAAACCACAGCCAGGATCGTGTCCATATCACAGTCCGCACGCATGGATTTCACGAACTGGAAATTGCCGCTTTCTTCTCCCTTCAGCCACTGCTTCTTACGGCTTCTGCTGTAGTAGTGCATCCGGCCGCTGCGCAGGGTGTCCTGCCATGCCTTTTCGTTCATATAGGCCATCATCAGCACCTGATCGTTCTTCACGTCCTGAATGATCACCGGCACAAGCCCGGACTCGTTCTTTTTCAGATCCTCCCATTTGAAATCCGTTTTTAAGGTGTCCTCCCGCATTCCTTTTTCATAAAGCAGATCCTTCACCCTGGTGAGCTCCAGCTCGGCGGTCTTCGGGGAGGCGATGCACTCCACCGGCCGTTCCTCCAGCAAGGAAAGGGCGTCATTGCCCCCCAGGTTTTTGCCGTAGATCGTCAGGGGAAGGACAGACAGAGTAGGATGCAGCACCGCATATTTCCGATAGGCGGAAAGGGCCTTCATAGGATCAACGGCGAACATGATGATACCGCAGGCCAAAGTCGGATCCGGAAGATGCTTTTCGTCCAGCTCCGTGATATCGTCGAAGGAGAGCAGAAGTCTTTTGGATCCGAAGCGTTTGGAGACCTCGTTTAATATGGCGGGACCGGATTCCTTCTTGAAGTTCAGCACGGCTTTGGAGGCGCCGGTGTAGAGGATCTTCTTCACATCCTCCGCCCTGCGGATATTTCCCGCGCCGATCACGGGCATCTCCGCCACATCACAGATGGATTTCAAGGCCGCCAGGTTCTGGTTATGCTCCTCGTCATCATCGGAAAGATCAAAGACCAGAA
>CAMNLO010000170.1 GCA_946543095.1 uncultured bacterium | reverse complement strand
TGGAGGTGATCATCGATCCCGAGGAAGGAGTAAAAGCATGAAGCGTATCTATTCAGTGCTTGTGGAAAACCGGTTCGGCGTCCTGTCCAAGGTGGCTTCCCTGTTTGCCAGACGAAGCTTTAATATCGCCTCTTTGGCGGTGGGAGAGACGGAGGATCCCTCCATTTCCTGCATGACCATTTCAAGCTCCGGGGATGAGCGGACCTTAAACCAGATCGAAAAGCAGTTAAACAAAAAGCTGGACGTGATCAAGGTCAAGACCTTTTCGGAGGAGGAGAGCATTCCCAGGGAGCTGGTTTTGATCAAGGTGCGCTATAACAGGAATACGAGAAAGGATATCCTGGAGATCTGCGACACGGTGGGGGCGAAGATCGTGGACATTTCGAAGCGCCAGATGATGCTGCAGCTCTGCGAGATCCCGGAGCGGATCCAGCTGCTGATTCATATGCTGCAGCCCATCGGGATCGTGGAGGTGGCCCGCACCGGGACCCTGGCTTTAGCCAAGTGCATGGATGACTGAGTTCACAATTCGGTTGACATAACATGAAGCCCACCACTATAGATGACATAACTCGAGCGCCGGTATACTGGTTAACATAAAGCCAGCAATCCGACACTCGGTTTCATAGCGCATGCTTACTTCTTCTCCTCCACCGGCACAAAGTTCTGGATCATCACAGGCCCTCCCTGGAGGATGTAATAGGTGTCATATCTGCCGAAGCCGCGGAAGAACAGATAGTTTCCCACAGTGGAAAGCTTCTCATAGACGCCGCTTGCGATCATCTCAGTCTCAGACCCGTCCGTGCGCATCCGCATCAGGGCGGGTTCTTTTTTGGAGTTTCTGGAGTAATAGATATAGCTGCCGCGGACATTGAACAGATCCACCCTGTCCGTGGTCAGAGTCTGGACGCTCTGGTCCAGCATGGAGATCCGGCAGAGAGAATAATCATCCGCCACATCCAGGAAATAGATATACTCCCCTTCGGGAGTGGGATACCACACATCCCCGTCATAGACCTTCACGGACTGGTGGGTCTGGGTGTTGTAGAGATAGAGATTGTGGTCGTTTTCCGTGCCGTTGTAATAGATATTGCCGTTTTGGGCTCCGGCGGGATTGATCCAGTAGTGCTCCAGGATCTCCTTGTCCTTGCCGTCCAGGGAGATGCTGTAGAGATTCATCCTGTCTTCCAGCTTATTGTAATATTCCGTATACAGCGCATTGCCGATGAGCATGATACTGGTCATTGCCCCCTTGTCCAGCTCCTTGGGCTTTTTCCCGTTGGTCTGGATCCTGGTCACCCCGTGAGTGTCCTGGACATAGCCCAGGCCCGTGGCGGAGCCGTTTGCCTTCTGATAATAGTACACAAATTTTCCTGCGCCGTTCAGCATGGAAACGGGAACATCCATGACCTTTTTCACTCCTGTGAGGTCCATGTTCATCTTATACAGGTATTCATTGTCATAGGGATTCGCGAAGAAGATCTCGTCCCCCACCTCGCAGAACACGCCGCCGTTATTGATGTTTCCGGGGGTGTTGCCCAAAGTGGAAGGGGGATTCTCCGGGACCCTGGCAAAATGTCGCTGTAAAACGGTGGCCCCCACGGCGGCAGCCGCCGCCAGAAGGATCACGAGCAGGGCGATGACTTTTTTCATATGAATCACCATGCCGAAGCACTTTGTGAAAGGCACGCAAGGCGAATCTCCAATCCGCCTTTGCGATCAGGGCTGTTTGGGCTTCGGCACAAACAGCCGCGTGAAAAACCAGTGCAGCCAACGAAACCAAAGGTTTTGTATGATCTTTCACACTGCTGCCTCAACTGTCAGGAATGTAAGACTGCTTTATTTGCGGTCAAAGCGCAAATTGACCACAATATCTATTATAGTTGCGAATCCGCAGGCTATCAAGTAAAATAAAACAAATGACGTTTTACTGAAAAAGAATGCGAGGAATTACATGAATCTTGAGGAGATACGTACAAAGATCGACACGGTGGATCAGGAGCTTCTGGATTTATTTGAGACCCGCCTTGCTCTGTCCAGACAGGTGGCGGAGTACAAACGGAACAACAGTCTTCCCGTCTATGACGCTGTAAGGGAGCAGGAAAAGCTGGGCAGGATACAGGCCATGTGCAAAAGCCCCGGGGATTCCCCTTATGCGGCGGATCTCTTTGCCCATATCATGGGGCTTTCCAGGAAGCTGCAGTACGGGGTTCTGGGGGAAAAGACTCAGGACAGCGGGCTTTTCCTCTGGGGCGGCTTTCAGCTTCCCGGCAGGGGAGAAGCGCTTCGGTGCGCTTATGAGCACGGACTCTCCGGAGATCTGAACGCTCTGTATACGGCCATCATGCTGGCTTACCATGAGGATCCCTTCAGTCTTGCCTGTGAAAAGAGAGGGGATGCCGGCGCTTCGTTAAATTCCGTAGCATTGCATGATATCTCCCTCATCAGGAGCATGCTCCGTGAGAGGGCATCCGGTTCCATGGAATTCATTCATCCGAAGCCCGAAGAGGGCTGTCTTTCCGAAGGCGTGAGAAATGGCATCGAATCACTGGCGGAAAGCCTTTTGCATGGCAGTACGGATGAGGAGGCGTTAAAATCCCTGTCGGAGTTTTATCTTCGATTCGGTGCGGGGATCCCGGGAATGCACAGGGCCTTCAGGCTCTCGGAGGATGGGAAGACAGGGGACTGCCTGGTCCCCATTCAGGCGTTTCCCAGGACCTGTTTTGATGATCTGGTGGGGCTTCAGTCCCAGAAAGAGAGGCTGATGGAGAACACGGACGCCTTCCTTTCCGGGAAGAAGGCCAATAATGTGCTGCTCTACGGGGACGCGGGGACCGGGAAATCCACCTGCATCAAGGCCCTGGCCAACGAGTATTACGACAGGGGCTTAAGGGTCATCGAGGTGTACCGCCACCAGTACAGGCTGCTCCCGCCCCTGATCGAAGGATTAAGACGGCGGAACTACCACTTCGTGCTCTATCTGGACGATCTGAGCTTTGAAGAGTTTGAAACGGAATACAAGTATCTGAAGGCCGTTATCGAAGGCGGCCTTTCCGAGAGACCCGGGAATGTGCTGATCTATGCCACCTCCAACAGAAGGCACCTGATCCGGGAGAGCTTTAAGGACAGGCAGGAGCGGGATGAGGATCTGCATTCCAATGACACGGTGCAGGAAAAGCTGAGCCTCTCGGGACGCTTCGGTATTTCCATCTACTTCGGCAGGCCGGATAAAAAGGAATACAATGAGATCGTGAAACGACTGGCGGGAAGCGAGGAGCTTTCCCTCAGCGAGGAGCTTCTTCTTGCGGAAGCGAACAAATGGGAGCTGACCCATGGGGGCAGAAGCGGCAGAGCCGCAAGGCAGTTTGTGGATTATCTTTCGGGAATACATGACTGAGAGAGGGCAGCCATAGGTGAACGAGGAGAAGAGACGAAGCCGTTATGAGAACAGGGAGCTCTCCTGGCTCCAGTTCAACAAGCGTGTGCTGGGAGAAGCCCGGGATAAGCTGAATCCCCTTTTGGAGCGGGGAAAATTCTTAAGTATTTCCGCCTCCAATCTGGATGAATTCTTCATGGTCCGCATCGCCTCCATCAAGGATATGGAGGACGCAGGCTTCAAGGGAAAAGACATCGCCGGAATGACTCCGGAGGAACAGCTTTCCGTTTTGTCGAAGGAGACCCATTCCTTTATCCGGGGGCAGTACCGGACCATGAAGCGCTCCCTTCTGCCGAAACTTACAGAAGAGGGGATTGTCATCCTCACGGATCATGAAAAGCTGTCAAAGCAGCAGGCGGAGTTTGCGGACCGGTTTTTCGATAAGCAGCTCTATCCCATCCTGACCCCCATGGCGGTGGACTCCGTCAGGCCCTTTCCCCTGATCAAGAACAAGGCCCTGCATCTGGCGGTGCTTCTTGTGCAGAAGGAGGGAAAGGGGATCCGGAAGAACACTCAGAAAAAGAAACGGCCGGATATCGCCCTGATCCCCGTGCCGGCGGGGATCCCCAGGCTGGTGCGTCTTCCCGTTAAGGAAGACGGCTCCGTAAAGGAGGCGTATATCCTTTTGGAGGAGATCCTAAAGCGCAATGTCCATAAGCTCTTTACGGGCTGCCAGGTGCTTTCCGTCAGTGCCTTCCGTCTGATCCGGAATGCCGATCTTTCCATTGAGGAGGAGGAAGCGGAGGATCTTCTCATCGAGATCGAAAAGAAGCTGAAGAAGAGACAGTGGGGGCAGGTGATCCGTCTGGATCTGGAATCCGGCATGGATAAAAAGCTCACAGGCTTCCTGGTGGAATCCCTGCATGTGAAGGAGATGAGCGTCTTTGAGCTGGATGGCCCAGTGGACCTGACCTTTTTCATGGAGCTGTATTCCTTCTGCGGGCATGACGAGTATAAATATGAGCCCTTTGAGCCTGCCAGGACGCTGGGGCTTCTTACGGGAGGGGATCTGTTTGAACGGATCAGACAGCAGGATATCCTGCTGTATCATCCCTACGAGAGCTTTGAGCCTGTGGTGGAGTTTGTAAGGAGTGCGGCAAAGGATCCGAAGGTGCTGGCCATCAAGCAGACCCTCTACCGGGTCAGCGGCCATTCCCCCATTGTGGAGGCCCTTTCGGAAGCCGCCATCGGCGGAAAGCAGGTGACGGTCCTGGTGGAGCTGAAGGCCAGGTTTG
>CAMNLO010000169.1 GCA_946543095.1 uncultured bacterium | reverse complement strand
TACACCTCCTTTCCGGAATCGCAGGTTTTGTTGTTTTTAAATAGGGGCTATCACTGTCACGAAATAGCTTTTCTGTTTCCTTTGCCGCATGAGTCTTTTACCGCAGTCCCCACGGCGAAGAATACAAAGCTGTTTCTAAACAATTCCATAGTGTCGCTAAGGCATCGCCCGAAAGGAAAGCGGAGGATTGTTCCCTCCCTTCTGCGATTCCGGAGGATTCTTTCTTTCATAAAAGAGCCTTTCGGGCTTTGCCCTGAACATTGGCACGAAACAGCGCATCTCTTTTGTGTCAGGAACTGAACACTTCAGTTCCTACAGCCAGGAATGAGGGGCTATTCCGATGCTGCTCCTAAATGCCTTTGTCGAAAATCTTCTGATCCTTTGTTTCCAAGTTCATTCCTTCATCCATAATTTGTCTATCCGGATCCTCCGTTTTGTCCTCCCTTCGTTTGTTCTTATCATTTGCCTCGTCCATTTTTTGACTGTTCGCTCCCTTCGCTTTGTCTCTTTTTCGTTTGTTGCTGACTGACCGAAGCCACACGATGAGGACAATGATCAACAGCAGCAGAAACAGCCAAATCAGCCAGACCCGGGAATCATTGTCGGGCGTGACTTCCTCGGATACAGCGGGTTGGGAAACAATATTTCTCCTTTCCGGCCGCTTTTCCTCCTGCTGGACACCGTTCCCGGAGACGGAAACGCGCATGGGTTCTCTCGGTTCCGGCAGGATGGCTTCGTTTCCTGTAACCGTTTCTGTGATCGTTCGGATCACCGGCTTGCCGGGAACAGGAACAGCCTTCAGTTTCGTGATGCCGGGACCAGGAAGATAGACGACAGGGACGACAGGCGGTTCCGGCTCCTTCGGTGCAGGATCCGGCTTCTTGGGCGGCGGATCATCGTCATCATCATGATGGTGGTGATCGCCTCCTCCACCACCTCCCGGTGGTTTTGGCTTTGGCTTTGGTTTCGGAGATGGTGTCGGCGTATTGCCGGAAACGGTGGACTGATCGAGGGTGGCCGTGATCTCTATACAGGCCGAACTATCATCAGAGGCGATGACCTTTCGACTGCCCATGGTGTTAAAGGGGACAAGAAAAGCGGTCAGCAATAGGACCGCCTGTACTATCTTTTTCTGTCGGGTTTTTGATGATTCCCTTTTCATCAAAAGGACAGAACAATCTCGATGATTCTCCCGGTGCTTTTCCATCGCTTCCCTGTGTCCTGAAAGACCGGCACATTCCTGATGATTCTCCCGGTGCTTTCCGGGCGGCTCCCTGCGTCCCGAAAGCCCGACCCTCTGCGCCCCCACCATCAGCGTCTGTCCACCAGCTTGAAGGTAAACTGCAGATTGCCTTTGTAGGTGTCCGCGGAGCTGATCTTCGTGCTTAAGGACACGGTTCCGTTCGTGTACGAAGTGTTGTTCAGGGTGGTCTCGCAGGCCGCCAGATCGGCAGCGCCGTTATAGGCCCAGCGGACATACTGGGAAGCCGCGTTCACCGTGACGCTGGTGTCTGGATCCGCCTGGCCTGTCAGCGTGATGTTCGTGTTGTAGGTATCCGTCAGGGCGTTCAGGGTCTCCGTGGTCACGGCATCCACCGCGGATTCCCCGGCAGTTTTACTGGCCTCCGTCAGCACTCCTCCTTCAACGACGCCCTCCCTGGGAAGGACCACGACGGCTTTTCCGGGACTGATGTTGCCTTTCACGCCTACCGTGACCGTGCCGTTAAAGGGAGTGCCGTCCGCCTCCTCTGTCCCCGCAGTCAGAGTCAGTGCCGCCGGAATGGAAACGGAATAGTTCGATTCGATCACGGCAGTCAACGGAATGTTGACCGAGCCGTCCTCTGTGAGAGTCTGGGTGGCATAAGCGGGAAAGCTGCTCCCGGCAAGCAGGATGAGCGATAAAGCGAATATGGGAATTCGTTTCTGTTTCTTCATTTGCAGGTTCCTCCTTTTTGAGTTGAATCTTTATCGGGGTGTTTTTGTTTTGGGCCTGTGATAGAATAGATTCCGTTGCAGGGAATGAACGATTACGAATACGGAGACAGATTGTGATGGTTGAAGCTGTTTTTTCCGGTGTCATTATGGGCATAACCGCCCTGATCATGTTTGGGATCGGGATCTTTCAGCTGCGGAGTAAGGAGCCTGTCGGGTTTTATTCGGGCGAAAAGCCACCCTCAAGAGAACAGCTCACCGATGTTTCCGCCTGGAACAGAAAGCATGGCACCATGTGGATCCTTTATGGATGCTGCATTCTGGCAGCCTGGCTTTTGGGAGTGGTAAGTGGAAATGATATCGTCCGGCTGATCGCCTATTGTGTCTGTCTGCTGCTCCCGATTCCCCTCATGATCCTCTACCACCACAGGCTGATTAGAAGGTATATGAAACAATGATGAAACAACGCAACGGCACCGTTTACATCCCGCCGATGGTGAAGGTCACCTCGTTGTTGGCGCTGGTGAGGGGCAGGTACTGATCTCCCTGCGGATAGTAAGGGGCAATGTGGAAGTTCAGATGATGCTCTCCCTCTCCCAAAGAATGGCCGGGAATCCACTTGACGCACTCTCCAGAAGGGATCAGGCCGGTTTCAAAGACATTTTCGCCGCTGTCCAGATCCGTGATCACATACTTCATCATGAAGTCCTCATTCTCCGGAAGATTGTCCAGAGAAATTTCCGTATCGTAGGCCAGGGTCTCATCGCCCACTCCGGAAAAATAGACCTGACGGTCCGCCAGCTGTTCTTCGACCGTGGGTTCCGCTGAGGCTTCCCTGCGGATATCCAGATGAAGGTTCGAGGAGGCATCGATGGGCTTGTCCACATAACCGTGATCATCCGTGACAGGCCTGGCAATCGGCTCTGCGGAAACAAGCGGAGACGAACCCTTTTCTGCGCTTCCCGTTCCCTCCCGCAAAATGAATCTGTCTGCGGTAAAAAATGCGCCCGCAGCAGCGAGGACTACCAGGGCGATTACGATCAACATGCTTCTGTTCTGTCGGCTTTTCTTCTTTATCTTTTTCTCTTCCATTCGATCTCCTTTTGAAATAAATGAATAAACACATAAAGTATGCTTCCTCCGAGACTATGATCTCCCACTCAACCCGTTCAGGAAGTCAGGCGTAGGAAGCTGATGATACTTCGCCTTCCTGTCCATTCCCAAAAGCAGCCGAAATATCGGGCCGCAGAGGATCAGGCCTGCCGCAAAGCCCACATCCTTCTTAAATGACAATGCCAGGCGGTACTGGGTGTAAGCATTCACCACCATCACTGCCATGCCGCCGATCACAGGAATAAAGCAGGCCAGATAAACCAGAGCATACATCCCGTTGCCGTAAACCTTTTCAAACAGGATGTACAGGTTGAGCCCTGGAACGATTCCCTTCCATCCCGGCTCTCCCAGCTTCTGAAAGATCAGCCAGTTACCGATGAGGTACATTCCCAACAGCACAAGGAGTACCAGCTGGATGACCCACAAATACGAATAGATAAACTCAAATACTGCAAACAATCCCACCTTCACCTCGCTTTCCGAAGCCTTTGCTTCGTTGAATCTTTTGACTTCAAGCTCCTTTTTCCCTCCTTTCTGCCATTTCAGCCTGATCTTTTCACTGTTCTTTGAAGATCTTCACATAGGGCATCACCTCCCTTCCCATCGAATCTGTTCAAAAAACTCTTTTCGCTCTTTATCGTGAGAATTTCTTTTTTTCATCATGAACAAAAGGGATTTACCATTTTCGATAACCCTCCGGAAGGATCGTGGGGTTCGATAAGGAAACCTGTCACCATACGGCCAGAATTCGGCGGAAGTAAACGCAAAAGTAAAAGAACTTTGTTGTTTTCTATAGTTTTGCAGCAAAGATAATAGTCCTTCCATCGCGGTTCCTTATGAAAAACCTTTATCTGTTTCCCTGGAATGGTTACAGATACCCCACCGTCACAGTCAGCGTCCCGGTATACAGCCCTGCCCTCTCCCCCTCCAGGAAGGCGTTGTTAACCGACACCGTGATCACGCCTGTTCCCTCGTAGAAGCCTGAATCCTCATTCAACGTACCGCCGCCGTCTTCCAGGACAAACCAGTTAGGTCTGGTGTTCCAGCAGTTGAGGGTGAGCTCATGCCCGAAGGAATCGGATATTTTTCCTTCCGAGATCTGGATCCGGATACAGTCTGCATCCCGGCCGGTGTAGGCGATGGAATAGGGTATCTCAGCCCCGAGTACACCGGGCTCCAGACCGGTAAGCTGTGCCGTTGCCGGGATTATAAATGTGAAGCCGCGGATGGGGCGCCAGACAGGGAACAGATACATTCCTGTATTGGCCTCCCACAGATTTGTGACCACCTGTCCATCGGAAAACTCAGCAGCGCTCGAATTCATCGTTCTGCTCCAGCCCATAAAGAGATGGCCTTCCTTCACAAACGTATTCAGCCGTAAAGGGGTCGGCTGATCATACTCGATCATCTGCCGGATCTGATTTTCCGAATCATAGTTTTCTTTGCTGAAGATCACGATAAAGCCATGAAAAAAGTAGATCGGGGTGTCGGTCGGAGCGTTTTCCAGAACAGTATATTTGTTTTCCATGATCAGGGATCCTGATTCATCCCTTGGATAAAAGGAATATTGCAGGTCTGTGGAAAGGCTGCCCATGGCTTTCGGCGTGATGATATTCCTTAATGCCGATGCACTT
>CAMNLO010000168.1 GCA_946543095.1 uncultured bacterium | reverse complement strand
AAATCCGGATCGGAACCGGGTCCCATCCGGATGGCATTTGGACCTTATACAAAGCGCCCGGCAATGAGTTAAAACACACAGTTGGTGTCGCGAGCTCCACCAGCTTGAAGCATCAGCTACTCGTCTCACTCGCGATATGGAGCCTGAATATGGAAATTGAAAAAATCCTTGCAGCCTGCGACCATACGCTCTTAAGACCCGACGCCAGATGGTCCGAGTACGACAGCTTTCTGGACGACGCCGTGAAGTATAAGGTGGCGTCAGCCTGCATCCCGCCCTGCTTTGTGAGGAGGGCAAAGGAGTATACCGAAGGGAAGCTTCCCATTACCACGGTCATCGGCTTTCCCCATGGGACCTCCACCATCGCCTCCAAGGCCTTTGAGGCGAAGAACGCCATCGAGGACGGGGCCGACGAGATCGACATGGTCATGAATGTGGCGGCCTTCAAGGGGGGCGAATCGGACTATGTACTGGAGGAGATCAAGGCGGTCAAAGCCGCTGTGGGAGACCATATCCTGAAGGTCATCGTGGAAGCCTGCATGCTGAACCAGAAGGAAAAGATCGAGATCTGCAGAGTCATTTCCGAATCCGGAGCCGATTTCTTAAAGACTTCCACAGGCTTCGCCGAGGGAGGCGCGGTGTTTACGGATGTGAAGCTCTTTAAGGAGCATCTGGATCCCAAAGTGCAGATCAAGGCGGCGGGAGGCATCGCTTCCTTGTCGGATGCCCAGAAGTTTCTGGAGCTGGGGGCCACGAGGCTCGGCACCAGCAGGATCGTGAAGTTAGTGAAGGACGGGCTGGGGTGATATGATCATATAGCGGCAAGCGGTTTCCCGGGAAGGGGGTGATCGCTTGTCTCCTTGTGTCTAAATGCTAAGGAAATGCCGATTTAATCAGCGTTTCCCTAATACGATCCAGAAAGGATTTCAATATGAACTACCATCGCGTATTCCTGATCGTACTGGATTCCATGGGCATGGGAGATGCCCCGGACGCGGAGCGCTTCGGCGATGCCGGGGCGGACACCCTGGGACATATCGATGCTTCGGTGGAGCATTTCAATATCCCGAACCTGGCAAAGCTGGGACTGGGGAATCTGAAGCCCTTAACGAAGGTGCCTCCGGCAAAGGCGCCTATGGGTTATTATCTGCCCCTGCGTGAGTTTTCCAACGGCAAGGACACCATGACGGGCCATTGGGAGATGATGGGGATCCATACCGTTTCCCCGTTTATCACGTTCACGGACACCGGCTTTCCTCCCGAGCTCATAGCGGAGCTGGAGCGAAGGACCGGCAGAAAGATCATCGGAAACAAGGCTGCTTCCGGCACGGAGATCCTGGAGGAGCTGGGAGAGCAGGAGATAGGCGAGGGCAAGCTCATCGTCTACACCTCCGCCGACTCCGTCCTGCAGATCTGCGGCAATGAAGAGACCATGGGTCTTGAGACCCTGTACAAATACTGCGAGATCGCCAGAGAGCTGACCATGAAGCCAGAGTGGAGAGTGGGCCGCGTCATCGCAAGACCCTATGTGGGCAAAAAGAGAGGGGAGTTCAAACGCACCGCAAACCGTCACGACTACGCCCTTGCCCCTACGGGGACAACAGTTCTCGACGTGATGAAGGAAGCGGGGCTTTCCGTGATCTCCGTGGGAAAGATCCGGGATATCTTCGCCGGGGCCGGCATCACGGAGGCGCATCATTCCGACAGCTCCGTCCACGGCATGGAGCAGACCGCTGCCATCGCGGATCACGATTTCGAGGGGCTCTGTTTTGTGAACCTGGTGGATTTTGACGCCCTCTGGGGCCACCGCAGGGACCCCATCGGCTATGGCGCGGAGATCGAGCGTTTTGACGAAAAGCTGGGAGAGCTGATGCCGAAATTAAGACCGGACGATCTTCTGATGCTGACGGCGGACCATGGCAACGATCCCACCTACAAAGGCACGGACCATACCAGGGAGAAGGTCCCGCTGCTCATCTGGTCTCCTTCCTTCAGGAAGGCAGGCGCCCTGCCCGAGGCGGAGAGCTTCGGAGTGATCGGCGCCACCATAGCGGAAAACTTCGGACTGAAGATGCCGGAGGGGGCTATCGGGGAATCGATTCTGGGGAAGCTGGGGTAAGGAGCTTAGTATAAAGAATCAGTACTGACAATGAAAGATCCGGCGGTAGAGTGAAATACTCTAACGCCGGATTTTCTTTATGGGTCCTTCTATAAATAGCGGGGGCAGAAAGCATTTGATCAATCATTGACATCAAACCGCTATCCTGTTACCATTTGAACATCTCAAGTCCAGCCGTACTCGGCTTCAGGCGGTTCCGCCGGAGATTCCCAATTGTTTTGCATGACTCGGCAGAAATGATGGGGCAGAGCGCATTTCTCCTTCTTTTCTGCGTTGTGGGGCATGCCTTATTATGCTATACTCCACACTGTGGAGTGGAAAGGACAGGAAACTTCACATGATCAACAAAGAGTACAAGGACAGGCTGTTCAAAGCCATCTTTGGCAGCGAGGAACACAGGAACTGGACGCTGGAGCTTTACAACGCCGTGAACGGCTCCGGCTATGATGATCCGTCTAAGATCGAATTCAATACCATAGAGAATGCAGTTTATATGGGAATGAAGGATGATGTTTCTTTTATCTTATACGGCATTGTAAGCCTTTATGAACAGCAATCCACATTTAATCCCAACATGCCGGTGCGGCTTTTGATGTATCTTGGGAAGGTGTATGACCGATATATCACTGTCGGGAAATATAATCCGTATGGCTCAAAACTGATCGAACTGCCAGTACCGAAGCTGGTGGTGTTTTACAATGGCCTGAAGGATGAGCCGGATGAAGTAACCCTGGAGCTGGTTGACGCATTTCCGGAAGAACTGAGGAATGCGTCGGATGTCCAGGTTCAGGTAAGAATGCTGAATATCAACAGCGGAAAGAATGAGAAGCTGCTCTCCTCCTGCAGGCCGCTGATGGAGTACTCCTGGCTGATCTCCAGGATCAGGACAAACCGCCGGACAATGGAAATAGAGGACGCAGTGGATTTGGCACTGGACGAGATGCCGGAAGATTTTGTGATCAGGGATTTCCTGATCGGAAACCGAGCGGAGGTAAGGGATATGTGCATTACTGAGTACAACGAAGAAGAGACAATGCAGATGTTTAAGGAAGAGGGGAAAGAAGAGGGAATAAAAGAGGGGATAAAAATCGGAGAAGCAAGAGGAGAAGCAAGAGGAAAAGAAAGAGGACAGGAAGAACTGAACAGCCTCTATGCCTGGCTGCAGGATTCCGGAAGACAGGACGACCTGATGGAAGCGATCAGGGACAGGGAATGCCGTGAGAAGCTGCTTGCTGAATACCGTGCGGGAATACTGAAAAACGAAACAGTGAACTAAGAATCAGTCAGGCACGGAGAATGAGCAAACATGAGAAGGATAAAGAGGAATAAAACCGGACGACTTCCGGGCGATTTTGAAAGCCGATACAGGAGCGAGAGCCTCAAGGAAAAGATCGCGGATATAGGAATGTGGGGGCTAATCCCGCCGCACAGAGAAATGGCGAGGGCTTGATCAGCTTTATGCAAAGCATCATGGAATAATGGTTTTGTTTCTCATATTGCTTGACATGTCGGATCGCGTTTGCTATCCTTCTCTCATCACAGATCAGACTGCTTCAGGCATCCGGCGATTCTGCCAAAGATTCCACAAGAGTGATCGCAGATATAGTGTTTAAACAATAAAAGACATTCAGTTCTTGCTCTCGTTCTGTACGATTCTGATGAGATTTCTTCTGCCGTGACAGCTTCTGCATTTGTGAAAGAAACCAAATGTTTTGATTCAGAAAGGGGGCTGCTTATGGGCAGAAAGGACTCGGCAAGCAGGGTGTATTTCTCAGATCCGGACAGATTCGCGGATCTGGTGAACGGGATCTGCTTTGCGGGACGACAAGTGTTGAAGGGGGCGGATCTTTCGGATGTGGACCCGCATCCCGGGAAGCGGACGCGGGATGTTGTAAAGAAGGCGTCTTTTGGGATGAGCTTTGCCATCATCGGGGAGGAAAGCCAGGAAACGGTGGATTACGGGCTCCCGGTGCGTATCATGGAGAGTGATCTTGCGGACTACAAAAGAGAGGTATCCCGGATCAGGAAGGAGACCGGGCGGAAACTGAGGGAGAAGGATCCTTCAGTACAGGGCTTGAGCAGCGGGGAACGATTGTATCAGTTTCCGAAAAATGCTAAAATTGCACCAGTAGTCACGATCGTTTTGAGCAATGCGGAGCAGTGGGATGGCCCTCGGAATCTGACGGATATGCTGGATCTGGAAGGTTTGCCGGCGGATCTGCTTTCATATGTCAGCGGATATCACTTGAACATTGTGGAGATCCCGAAGCTGACGGAGGAGGACACAAAGCGTTTCCGGACGGATCTGAAGCAGGTACTGGATTTTCTGAGGTTATTGCAGGACAAGGAAACGTTGAATCGATTGCTGGACAAAGACGAAGCCTTCAGGAACATGGATCCGGATGCATATGAGTTGGTGAGGGAATACAGCGGTTCAAAAAAGCTCAGCACATATAGGGCGAAAGAAAAGGAGGGAAAACGGGACATGAGAAATGCGTTTGATGAATTGGTTGATCGTCTTTACGCTGTGGCTTGTAGGGAATCCTTGTTATGGTACAATTATAAAGTCGATTTAATTC
>CAMNLO010000167.1 GCA_946543095.1 uncultured bacterium | reverse complement strand
CCCTGCCACACTTTATTTTGACGGAAGGTTTTCTATGAAAGTGTACAGAAATGCAATGGGGCTTATCAAAAAGGCTGCCTCTGCGGTGGTCCTTATCTGCATCCTGGGGATCATCACGATGATGATGGCAGAGCTTGTCAACCGGAATGTGTTCAACCATTCCTTCCGCTTCGCAACGGAGCTGTGCGGCTTCCTCTTTATGTGGATGGCCTTTATCGGACTGATCATTCTGTTTGACGAAAACCGTATGATCTGTCTGGATATGATCTACACAAGAGTGCCGGAAAATGTGCAGAATATTTTCTGGTACATCACAAAGATCTTTTCCCTCATCCTGGGCGTTACCATGATCTTCGCCTACAAAAGCATGTATCCCGTCCTCTCCACCAGCTATTTCTCCACCATGCAGTTTTTATCCAAGGCCTGGCATTTCCTGCCCATGGCCATTGCCGGCGGTTTTATGGCGCTGGATTCTGTCTGCATGATGCTGGAGAGACTCACCGGAAGCCGGGAGGAAGTGAAGGGAGGTGATGCGGCATGATCATCTTTGTGGCGATCTTTATCGTACTGCTGCTGATCGGAGCCCCCATCAGTATCGCCATCGGCGCAGGGGCCGTCTGCGGCTGCTTTGCCCTGCATTATCCGCTGATGGTGGTGGGGCAGAAAATGACCACGGGGGTGGACTCCTATCTGCTCATCGCTGTTCCCCTGTTTATTTTCGCCGGAAACCTGATGAATGAAGGCAAGATCACGGAAAAGATCTTTGATTTCGCCCAAAGCCTGGTGGGCTGGATCCCCGGAGGCTTGGGCCACGCCAATATCGTGGCCTCCATCATATTCGCCGGCATGAGCGGTTCCGCGGCGGCAGATGCAGGGGGCCTTGGCACCATCGAAATGGAGGCCATGAAGACCAACGGCTATGACGACGAGTTCTCCGCCTCTGTTACTGCAGCCTCCTCTGTCATCGGCCCGATCTTCCCCCCCAGCATCCCGCTGATCATCTACGGGTCCGTGGCCAGTGTGTCTGTGGCGAAGCTCTTCATGGGGGGCGTGGTCCCCGGACTTTTGATGGGGGCTGCCTTAATGGTGCTGGTGCTGATCTTCGCCCTGATCAGAGGCTATGAGCGGACAAAATTTTCCTTGAAAGAGCTGATCAACAGCTTTAAGGGCTCCATTCTCTCCCTGATCACTCCTCTGATCATCCTGGCAGGCTTCACTACAGGCTGGGTCACCCCCACGGAAGCCTCCTGCATCGCCGTGATCTATTCCTTAGTCATCGCGGCTTTGGTGTACCGCACCTTAAGCTTCCGGGAATTTTTAAAGTGTGCGCTGAATTCCGCCGTCACAGCGGCCAACACCCTCTTCATCATCGGCACCAGCACGCTGTTCACCTACATCATGGTGAAGGAAGGGATCTCCAAGCAGATCGCCACCTTTATCCTGGGCATCAGCTCCAATCCCGCCGTGATCCTTCTGGTGATCAATATCATCCTGCTGCTCCTTGGCATGTTCATGGAACCCGGTGCCATCCTGACGCTGATGCTGCCGGTGCTTTTGCCCATTGTCCAGGGTCTGAACCTGGATCTGGTGCACTTCGGCGTGGTGATGGTGTTAAACCTGATGATCGGACAGGTAACGCCTCCCTTCGGGGTCTGCCTCTTCATCATATCGGATCTGGCAAAGCTGAAGCTGGAGATACTGTATAAGGGGATACTTCCCTTCATCATCCCCCTTGTGGCCACGCTTCTGCTCTGCACCTATTTCCCCGGCATCGTGACCTGGCTGCCGAATCTGCTGTTAAAGTAAAGGGGAGGGCAGACAGTTCTGCCGGAATCTGTACGGTGACCTGCAGATGTAATCGGATCATATGTCAGATCAATTGAAAGGAGTTATGTTAACCGCAGATGTGCAGTTGACATAACTCCTTTTCTGATGATTGTAAATATGGTTCGTGTGTTGGTTCTCTTACTGCAGATATTTCAGGGGATCCACATAGGTCCCGTTGATGGTGAGGCCGAAATGCAGATGGGGCCCGGTACTGACGCCGGTATTGCCGCTTAGGGCGATGCGCTGCCCCTGGGACACGCTCTGCCCCGCGCTCACCAGTACCTTGCTTAAATGGCCGTACACCGTGGTCCTGCCGTCGGGATGGGATAAGGTCACGGAATTGCCCAGACCCGATGCCCAGCCCGCACGGATCACTGTGCCGCCGCAGCTGGCCATAACGGGCGTCCCGGTGGGCACGGCAAAGTCTACCCCTCTGTGATAGGTGCTGGCCCCCCTGGTGGGCCGCTTCCTGCCTCCGAAGCCCGAGGAGATCCTGCCACCCGCCACCGGCCTGATATAGCTGGGCGGGATCTTGGTCCCCCGTTCCATGACCTTTGCCACGGCCTGCATGGCCACATTCTCTTTCTCAATGGACACGGAGGTCTGCTCATTGTTGGTGTAGCTCACCACCGCCACCACCTCTCTGTGGCCGGCATGAGGCTCCTGCAGGGTCTTTGTCTGGTTCGTGTACCACTCGTCGTTGGGAATATACTCTACCGCTTCGTCATAGTCCTCTTCATAGCGCCGCCTGGAGCTCCAGACCACGGAAAGCACAGGCTCAGGCACGGTTACTGTCAGCTCATCCCCTACACGAATGGTAGAGTTTACACTCTCCAGCTTATCCGGGTTCATCTCCACTAAGGTTTCCATGGGAATTCCCGTGTTCATGGCAATCTCTGAGAGGGTGTCCCCGGAAACCACCTTATAGATCACAGGGACCTCCTGCAGTGTGGTCATCCTGGCAATGGCCTCCTGAAGGTCATCCAGCTCCTCTTCGGAAAGGCTGGCCTCCACGATCTCCACATTTTCCTTAAAGTCCATGGAGATCAGTCCCAGAGCAAAATCCTCGAAGCTCTTGTTTTCTGCAGAGACCTCGATGTCCTCGTCGGAATCCAGGAATGCCCATACACCGGCCTCCGGCAGCATGGCTTCCTCTGCGGCCCCGGCCACAGAGGAGGCTTCCACCACCTTAGGCTTCAGCACATTAAACTCTCTTGCAGTGTCCCGTTCCAGGGTCACCACGAACTCCTGGTTTTCCTCATAGTGATTTAAGGCTGCCTGCAGCAGGGATCTGACCTCGGCAGTGTTCTTCAGATTCGCTGTGGCGGTGCCGATCTTTACCGTATAGGCAGAGTGTACACTCTGTCTGGGAGAACGGTTCAGGATATCGATCATACGGGCTGTGGCGGTTTCCGGGCTTTCAAACTCTCCCCAAAGGATAGATTCCGGCTCAGTAGCCAGCTGCACCTCCATAAAGACCAGATCCCCCGCGCTTTTCCCGATGGCTTTCCTGGCCCTCAGGAGGCTTTGATCCGCTTCCTCCGCACTTTCCAGAAGGCCTGCTTCCTCGCCGTTTAAAAAAACGCGCAGACAGTTATTCCCGGTCTCCTTGTAGAATTGCAGACAGGGTAGAAAAAAAATCCCGATCAAGAGGGAAAACAGATACCCTCTTAACCGGGCGTATCTTTTTTTAGAGCGTCTGATATCGCCTGGCACGACTTAGTAAATAATGCCGAAATGGGTCAGAAGCTGGAAGATCACTCCGCCAAGAGAGACGACAAACGCCAGGACAGAGAACACCAGTGTGGCGGTCTGCACCCCTGAGGAGGTGTCGATCTCAAGGTTCTCCAAGGCTTCCGTGAACTTTTCTGTCTGGGCGGTGGAAAGGACCTTGTTGTTCTTCTCCAGCTCTTCCTTGATGGAGGCCTGCACATTGCGGTAGACCTTCACATTCTCACTGTGGATGAAATCATTGGCGCTTTGTGTATTGGCCGAGAGAGCCGCGGAGATTTCCTCAAGCTTTGCCGTCACATCGGAGCCTGCCTCTGTGGTGTTTAACGCATTCAGCACCTCATCCAGCTTGATCAGGATCTCACGCTGTCTGGCATCAGAGCCGGCGCCTTCGGTATTCAACTGCCCCAGGACGCCCTCAACTCTGTCCATGACCTCTGTGTTTCTGGAATTCAGCCTGCGCATCTCCTGAATGCAGGCATCGTTCTCCCTGGACTGCTGCTCCAGGTTTCTCAGGCGCTGTGCCTCCTCATCGGAATTGGCGCGGATCAGGATCTCAGCGTTAAATATCTGCGGGAAATTGTCGTTTGTATCCATAACAACCTCACATTTTGATCTGTTTTTTTCAAGTGACAACCATAGTCAGGAAAACGCTGACACAAGCATTTCCCTCCGCCGGATCCGCGCTGCGAAGCAACCTATCCCTTTGCGGATCCGTGCGATCGTTCTAAGGAAAACTGATCGGATCAGCATTTTTTAGTTTACCATAAACGGATTGTGGTAACAAGAGACAAAAACGGAACGTTTTTGTGCATTCTGTATATAATAATGTATTTTTGTATACAATCCTTGTGCAAATTTACTATAAATTCACTATGGATTCATAATTTGTTCATATTTATCCTCTATACTTATTTTCAGGCAAGACCAGTGGATAAATTTTTTCATAATCGCCCGGATATCTGGAGTGCAAACACCAGGTATCCGGGCACTCCTCATGTTAGCGCATAAACTCTTGCCGAGCACATGTATTCGGCAAGGTAACGGAAATAAGCAAAAAAGCTGCGCGCGTCCTACAGTCCCTTGATCTCCTCGTTCAGCTCCAGCATCCGCTCATCCAGTGCCGCCACAAGCTCCGCGCATTCCA
>CAMNLO010000166.1 GCA_946543095.1 uncultured bacterium | reverse complement strand
CGGAATCCGACACCGGATGCCTTGTGTTGTCCTCTTCTGTGTAGGTCTTGATCAGGATCTGTTCCAGAAGAATCACCCTGGCTTCATCATCGCTGATCTCGGGATCCGTGTTCAAAGAAAGCTCCCTGTAGAGCTTATCTGCCAGGGCATACTCCTGAAAGGTGTTGAATACAAGCTCCTCATACTCCCCCAGCATGGTTTTTGCCTCACCGGAAAGCAGGGACAGATAGTCCCTCGCGGCTTCCTCACAAAGGGATAACTCCTGCTCCTCCAGCAAGATCCCTTTTTCGGCAGCCAGAAGCTGCATGGCCTTTACGCGAGAAAGCCTGGACAGTGCCTCTTCCTGCATCCGTTCGTCAAAGCTCTTATCCTGAAAGGTAAGCTCTCCGGCCTGTTCCCCGTAGACCTTGCGGAATTCACGGACCATGCCTGACAGATAAATAAAAGCTTCTCCCTGACAGCAGGAGACCTGATCCAGACGAAAGAGCTCCGACTCCTCAAATCCGGTGGTCAGGATCAGCGTCTCCGGGAGACTGCTTTTGAGCTTCCCGCAGCCCGAAAGGAAAAGGCAGGCCGCAAGGACACAGAGAAAAAAGCTCCTAGCCGATCTCATGAAATACAGGCTTTCTTTCGGAGAAGGAAGCGATCCGCTTTACCCCTGCTTCCTTTAACAGCATAAGGCCCTCTTTGATGGGAGCTCCCACATGCTCCGGCACATGGGAGTCGGAGCCGATGGTCAGGATCTCGCCTCCAAGACGCAGATATTCACGGATCAGTGGCAGCTCCGGCAGGAGCACCCTGACCTCTCTGCAGATTCCGGCTACATTGAATTCAATTCCCTTTCCCCTTGCGATCACAGAAGAAAACAGCTCACGGAACTGATCCGCATACCTGGAAAGGTCCAGGGAAAAACCCCGCTCCGTAAGGTACCGGAGCGGGTAGGTGCAGTGACCGATCACATCATAATCATAATGCTTCGCCAGTTCGATCTCCCGGTCAAGATATTCGCGGAAAAAGGCCTCAATGTCCATCTTCCCGAAATCAAAGAAGTAGAGATCCCGGTCCACGGGCATCGTATGAATGGAGCCGATGATAAAATCGGGCTGCAGCTTTTCCACCAGCCGCAGAGCCACCTCCGGATTGTCCTGGGGCTGCCCCAGCTCAATGCCCAGGCGGATGGAAAGCCTCCCCGCATATTCCTTCCTGACTTCCTCCACGTCCCGCTTCAGGGCATCCATATCCATGGAATCTCCCCAGGTGAAGCGGTATTCCCCGGTGCCCGTGAAGCTGAAATGCCCCCGGGGGATCTCATTGGCAAAAATATCCAGGTGATCTGTTAAACAGATCTCTGACATTCCGTTTTCCACTGCCCTTTCGGCAATGGTGGAAATCTCCATGCTGCCATCCTGGGAGTATTTGGAGTGGAGATGCAGATCACACAGATACATAACGGTTATGCGATCTCGTGGATCCAGCCCTCCGGCGCGGGGATCCTGCCCATCTGAATGCCTGTCAGGGTATCATAGAGCTTCTGGGTGATCTCTCCCATCTTCTCCATGCCGGCAGGGAAGCAGATCTCTTTGCCGTGATCATTGATCTTTCCCACGGGAGAGATGACAGCCGCGGTGCCGCAGAGCCCGCATTCCGCGAAATCCTTTACTTCCTCGAAATAAACCTCTCTCTCCTCGGTCTTTAAGCCAAGGATCTCCTTTGCCACATACATCAGGGATCTTCTGGTGATGGAGGGCAGAATGGAGGGGGATTTGGGAGTCACCACGGTGCCGTCCTTTGTCACAAACAGGAAGTTTGCGCCGCCGGTCTCCTCCACCTTGGTCCTGGTCTCGGGATCCAGGTACATATTCTCGTCAAAGCCCTTTGCATGGGCATCCACAATGGCGAAAAGGCTCATGGCGTAGTTTAAGCCGGCCTTCACATGGCCGCTGCCTCTGGGGGCCGCCCGGTCATAATCGCTGACACGGATGGTGATGGGCTTGACCCCGCCCTTGAAATAAGGACCCACAGGCGTGGTGAAGACTCTGAACTGATATTCCTTGGAAGGGGCCACGCCGATCACGGGACCCTTTCCGAAGATAAAGGGCCTGATATACAGTGTCGCACCGGAGCCAAAGGGAGGTACCCACGCGGCATTGGCCTTCACCACCTTCTCCACGGCTTCGATGAAGCGTCCCTCGGGCAGCTCCGGAATGATCAGCCTTCTGCAGGTGTTCGCCATACGCTCCGCGTTCAGATCGGGTCTGAAGGTCACGATCCTGCCGTCCTCGGTGGTATATGCCTTTAAGCCTTCAAAGCAGGTCTGGGCATACTGCAGGACTCCCGCGCACTCCGACAGGACAAGCGTGTTATCCGTTGTCAGACCGCCTTCGTCCCATGCACCGTTTTCATAATTGGACACGAAGCGGTAGTCACAGGAAACATAGCCAAAACCAAGGCTTCCCCAATCCAGATCCTTTTTTTTCATTACAATTACCTCCTAAATAATCTGAACTACCATTCTACCTCATAACTATCTTCAGGTCAAAAAATATGAAATCAGGCGAGATTCTCCGGACCGAAGCTCTCGGGAAGGAGCTGTGCAAGCGTGTATTTGAGCACCTTTCCGCCCTCGGCTGCCGTCAGCACGAGAAAGCTTTCCGGATCCACGAATTCCCTGAGCATCTGTCTGCAGATCCCGCAGGGAAAGGCGGGGGCTGTGAGCTCATCCTTCAGCACGCCCGCTTCGTCAAACTGCTCCAGGCTTCCCGCCACAGCGATGGCTTCAAACTCTCTTTTTCCTTCGCTGACCGCCTTCACAAGGGCCGTCCGCTCCGCGCAGATCCCTGCGGGATAGGAGGCGTTCTCGATATTACAGCCGGTGATGATCTCCCCGGATTTGGTCAAAAGCGCCGCTCCCACCCGGAAATGGGAATAGGGGGCGTAGGAATTATGCCTTGCCTTTATCGCTGCTTCCAGTAATCTGCTGTAGTCTTCCATATTATGTCAACCTACCACGATCTTTTTGAAGTTTTTCTTCCCTCTCCTGACCAGAACACCCTCTGTTCCGAACTCCTCCTTCGCAAAGGTCTTTTTCCAGTCTGTTACCTTTTCCTCTCCGAAGAGGACGCCGCCCTGTTCCACGGCTCTTCTGCCTTCATTTCTGGTGGGCACCAGATTTGCCTTCATCAGGACAGAAAGGATGTCGATCATTCCGTCCTTGAAATCCTCATCGGACAGGGAGACGGAAGGGACTTCATCCAGATTTCCGGCTCCCGCAAACAGCGCCTTTGCGCCTGCCTCCGCCTTCTTCGCCTCTTCCTCTCCGTGGACTAAGGTGGTGAGCTCCTTCGCCAGGATCTCCTTTGCTTCGTTGAGCTTGCTGCCCTCCCATTTATCCATTTCGTCGATCTCTTCCACCGGCAGGAAGGTCAGCATCCGCAGGCATTTCAGCACATCCCCGTCTCCCACGTTTCTCCAGTACTGGTAGAATTCGAAGGGAGAGGTCTTGGCGGGATCCAGCCAAACAGCGCCCTTTGCGGTCTTGCCCATCTTCTTGCCCTCGGAATTAAGGAGCAGCGTGATGGTCATGGCGTGGGCGTCCTTTCCCAGCTTTCTGCGGATCAGCTCCGTTCCGGCCAACATATTGCTCCACTGGTCGTCTCCGCCGAACTGCATATTGCAGCCGTATTTCTGATACAGGCAGTAGAAATCATAGGCCTGCATGATCATGTAGTTGAACTCTAAGAAGCTTAAGCCCTTCTCCATCCTGTTTTTGTAGCATTCCGCGGTCAGCATACGGTTCACGGAGAAATGGGTCCCGATGTCACGGAGAAACTCGATATAGTTTAAGTCTCTGAGCCATTCCGCATTGTTCACCATCAGGGCCTTGCCTTCGGAAAAGTCGATGAAACGGCTCATCTGCTGTTTGAAGCATTCGCAGTTGTGGTCGATGGTCTCCACGGTCATCATGCTCCTTAAATCCGTCCTGCCGGAGGGATCCCCGATCATGCCGGTGCCGCCTCCCACTAAGGCGATGGGCTTGTTTCCCGCCTCCTGAAGGCGCTTCATCAGACAGAGAGCCATAAAGTGGCCCACATGAAGGCTGTCCGCCGTGGGATCAAAGCCGATGTAAAAGGTGGCCTTTCCTTCATTCACAAGATCCCGGATCTCGTCTTCACTGGTCAGCTGGGCAAGAAGCCCTCTGCGCTGCAACTCCTCAAAAATCTTCATGAAAAACTCCTTTAACTCTACTCTACAGTGTCACTCCATCCTTAAAGATGGCAATCTCACGAAATCCTTTTTCCTCGGTCTTTGTCTGCTTTCCGGAGGCGGTCTCAATGACCAGCTTCAGCAGTCTCTTTGCAGCATCCTCTATGCTCTCTCCCTCTGCCACGCTCCCGGCGTTAAAATCGATCCAGCCTGCCTTCTTTGCGGCAAGGGCCGAATTGGTGGCGATCTTCAACGTAGGGGCGGGAGCTCCGAAGGGAGTGCCCCTGCCGGTGGTAAACAGGATCATATGGGCTCCGGAGGCGGTCATGGCCGTGGCGGAGACCAGATCGTTGCCGGGGCCGTAGAGCATATTCAGGCCCTTTGTGATAACCGGCTCGCCATAGTCGATGACATCCGCAATGGGCGCTTCTCCCCCCTTCTGGACGCAGCCGCAGCTCTTGTCCTCCAGGGTGGTGATGCCCCCCTGCTTATTGCCCGGGCTGGGATTGTCATAGACGACCTCGTTATGGCGGGTAAAATAGCTC
>CAMNLO010000165.1 GCA_946543095.1 uncultured bacterium | reverse complement strand
ACTTCCTCGATCATCTTGTTGGCCGCCTTTGAAACGGAGTCCATGGTCATGGCGCTGAACATGAACGGCAGCATACCGCCGATGAACAGGCCGATGATGACGCGCGGCTCCAGGATGGAGATCGCGCTCAACTGTACAGCATTCGCATAGGAAACGAAGAGCGCAAGCGCGGTGAGGGCTGCGCTGCCGATGGCAAAGCCTTTGCCCATGGCTGCCGTGGTATTGCCCACCGCGTCCAGCCTGTCCGTGATCTTTCTCACCTCGGAGGGCAGCCTGCTCATTTCCGCGATACCGCCGGCGTTATCCGCGATAGGACCGAAGGCGTCCACAGCCACAGTGATCCCCGTGGTGGAAAGCATCCCCACTGCCGCCAGAGCGATGCCGTAAAGGCCGAAGGAAAGATAGGCCCCGATGATGCCGATGGCGATCAGAAGCGTGGGAACCGCGGTGGACTGCATTCCCACTGCGATACCGCTGATCACCGTGGTGGCGGGGCCGGTTTCCGACTGCTGGGCAATCTTCTTCACAAACCTGTAGTCCGAAGAGGTGTAGATCTCCGTAATGATACCGATGATCAGGCCCACCACCAGACCCACGATAATGGCAATGGCGGCCTGGAACGTACCGAAGAACAGATAGCTGAAGGCAAGCGCTCCGATGACCACAATGGCGGAAGCGGTGTAGCTGCCCATTTTCAGAGCCTTATGGGGATTGGAGTTTTCATCTCCCTTTACAAAGAAACAGCCCAGAATGCCTGCCAGGATCCCCAGGGCCGCAATGGCCAGCGGGAAAATGGCTCCCTTTGCGGAATAGCTCACAAAGCCCAGGGCCACAGCGGATGCGAGGGAACCCACATAGGATTCGAACAGGTCCGCACCCATGCCGGCCACGTCGCCTACGTTGTCGCCCACATTATCCGCGATCACAGCGGGGTTACGGGGGTCATCCTCGGGAATACCGGCTTCCACCTTACCCACCAGGTCAGCACCCACATCGGCTGCCTTGGTGTAGATCCCGCCGCCCACACGGGCAAACAGGGCAATGGAAGAAGCCCCCAAAGAAAACCCGGACAGGGCATCCGCGGAGCCCGTGATCATATAGATCACGCTGGCGCCCAGAAGGCCGAAGCCCACCACGCACATGCCCATGACGGCGCCGCCGGAAAAGGCCACGGACAGGGCGCCGTTCATGCCCTTATCCTTGGCAGCGGCAGCAGTCCTGACATTGGCCCTGGTGGCCACATTCATGCCGATATAGCCTGCTGCGGTGGAAAAGGCGGCTCCCACTAAAAAGCATACCGCCGTGACCCAGCCGATGCCCAGCCCGATGAGCAAAAGCAATATCGCCACAAAAAAAATAAGGATACGGTATTCCGCCAGAAGGAATGCTCTTGCCCCTTCATGAATGAAGGCCGCGATCTCCTTCATGCGTTCGGTTCCCGCATCCTGCTTCCTCACCTTGCCGATGAGGTATCCCGCAAACAACAGCGCACATACGGCCAGCGCTGCCGCCGCGTAGATCAGACTCCCAATACTTTCCATAATCTCCTCCTTATTAAAAAAACGATATATACATTATTGTGCCATTATTTGCGCTGTTTGTCCATAGAAAGGAAACGGTGCAGAAGCACTCTGGGACCGATCTCCCACATGAGATCGTCCCTGAGCACCGTAAAGCCGCAGCCTTTCATATTTTTCATGCTGGGGGTATTGAGGGGATGGATGGTGGTATAGCCGTCGGTGAAGCGGCCGCCCGCATATTCCATGATCTTTTCCGCAAGGCTTTTCTGGAGTCCCAGCCCTCTGTATTCCGGTTTTACAAACACGGAATCAAACAGCAGGGGCTTCTCGTCCTCCCGCAGGGAAACGTATCCGTAGACGCTGGTATCCTCCGTGGAGGCGGTGGCGGTGAAGGCTGCCATCAGCTCTCCCCCCCGGGTTTTCGCCACAGCGGAGTATCCCTGCCTGATCTGGGACAGGTAGCAGTCCGGGTCCTCGTAATACATGAACATGGGGCCCTTTTCCTTCCCCGCCGCCCGGATGCCCGCAAAGATCTCCTCCGCGTCCTCCTCCCGGGCTTTTAAGATATGGTATTCCATTGTTCCTCCAATGCCGCTTCAGAGGCTCTGGAGATGATAGGCGGTGTGCATCAGCCTCTCCACATAGATGATGGCGCCTCTTTTGACCCTGTAGATCTGGCCCCCGGTGATCTCCACCGCGGGGGCATTCTCCTTCAGATGCTGCCTGAATTCCTCCAAAAACGCCTGATAGGCCTCCTTTGTCATGGGGAGCAGATAGTCATGATTCTTATGCTCCGTGGAAAGGATCGCAAAGCCGTTCCGGTTATAGCGGATGCCGTAAAGGGTGGAGATCTCCTGGCTTACGGTATCGTAGTCGTGATCGTGACAATAATAGATGACATGCATGGTATTTCCCCCTCTCCCTTTTTCCCTAAGAATCATCGAAAGGAGATACCTTCCCGATATCTCCTTCCGTCATTTTCTTTCTTAAATTTTACTCCCCTGCCCCTTATTTTGTAAAGGCGTCAATGAAGCTCTGGGCGTCCGCATCGCTCATGCCGGTGGCCGTAAGCTGTGCCTTGTACCAGTCCACGGCGCCGGTGCAGGCGTTCTTGAAGGAATCGGAATCGATCTTGTCAAAAGGAGTGACCTCCATGGCGCCGCTTTCGGTCCATTCCGCCACCAGGGATTCCACCTGTTCCCGGTTCATGGCCTTCTGGTATTCCACCGCCTTGGCAGCATTGGCGTCGATGACCGCCTTCTGGCTGTCGGAGAACTGATCGTAGGCCGCCTGGTTGATGCAGAAGAAGAGGCAGTCATAATAGGCGTTCCACAGAGAAATGTAGTCCTGCACATCCTGGACGGAGGCGGAAGCAATGGCGGTCTCGGGATTCTCCTCGCCGTCCACGGTGCCCTGCTGGAGAGCGGTGTAGGTCTCCGCCCAGTTCATAACGGAAGCGTCGCACCCCCACTCCTTGTACACCTCGGCGCACAGATCGTTGGAGCATATCCTCATCTTGATGTTCGCCAGGTCCGCTACAGAGGTGATGGGCTGTTTGGAATTGGTGATCTGACGGAAGCCGTTCTCCGCAATGCCTTCGCACTTTAAGCCTTTCTCCGCCAGCACATCCTTTAACAGATCGCCGGCCTTGCCCCCCAGGATCCTGTCCACATCCTCATAGTTTTCATAGATATAAGGCAGGGACACCGCGTTGAAGCGGGGATCAAAGTTTGCATAGATCAGATTGCTGTGCAGGGAGACCTGAATGGGTGATCCGTCCATCAGTGCCTGGATGCCGGCCACCTGATCACCGTTTGTCAGCTGTTCCCCGGGATACACCTCCACCTTCACTTTCCCGCCGGTGGATTCCTGCATCAGGGCGTTGAAATAGTAGCCTGCCTGGGCCCATGTGGAGGTCTCGCCTGTGGAGCAGTCGAAATTCCAGGTGGTCTCGGGCCACTCTTCGCTGCCTTCGTACTTTGCAGCCTCGGTAGCCGCCACATACTTGTCGGAGCCCTGATAGTCCTTGTAGGAAAGAGCGCCGGATGCGGCAGAAGCCGCCGCAGCGCCTTCCGTGCTGCCGGAGGGCTGTGCCGGGCCGCCGCCGCAGGCTGTCAGTGAGAGCATCATCACTGCCGCGAGCATCATTGCCAGTTTCTTTTTCATAACTTCCTCCTAAAAAATATATATGTCAGTTTACGGGTTCCCTGATTCGGCATCTTCACTGCCCGATCAGAAACAGTGAGATCTTCGGCACGTAGGTAATGAGCATCAGCACCGCAAGGCAGGCGATGATCATGGGGATCACTGCCTTTGAGATCATTGGCAGGGTGACCCTGTGATACTCTTCCTTCGCATCCGTGAGGGTGTTTTTGATCTTTAAGCCCATGGCCACAAACAGGTTCACCCCCACGGGAGGGGTCACCTGACCGATGGCCAGGTTCACCGTGGCCACAATGCCGAAGGCGATGAGGTTATACCCCAGGGCCTGGGCCACCGGGTACATGATGGGGATAAAGATGTACATGGCGGAATTGGCGTCGATAAAGCATCCGGCAATGAGGAAGATGATGTTTACGATCAAAAGGAACACCACCTGGTTTCCCGCCACATTCTGCAGAAGCTTGGTGGCTGCCTGGGAAATGCCGAAGAGCATGCAGCAATAGCTGAATAAAGAGGCCGTGGCCACGATCAGCATGATGCCGCCGCTGGTCTTTGCGGAATCAATGAGGATATCGAACAGATCCTTCCACTTCACTTCCTTATAGATAAAGACCCCCACGATAAGCCCGTACACCACGGACACGGCCGCGGCCTCCGTGGGCGTAAAGATCCCTCCATAAATGCCCCCCAGGATGATTACCGGCATCAGAAGGCCCCAGAAGGCATCCTTAAAGCTTGCCCACCGCTCCTTCAGATCCCGCTTTTCATGGGCGGCTTCGATGCCGTTTTTCTTTGCCTCGATCATGACCACCACGGCCAGAGCCACTCCCATAAGGATCCCGGGAACAATGCCTGCCATGAACATCTCCCCCACATTGGTCCCCACAATAGAGGAATACACCACAAAGGCGATGGAGGGCGGGATCACGATGGCGATGGAGCTGGAGGTGGCCATTAAGGCCTCGGAAAAGGCCGGTGAAAAGCCGGAGGCGATCATGGCGGGGATCAGCACCGCCCCCAGGGCCGCCACTGTGGCGGGGCCGGAGCCTGAAATAGCGCCGAAAAAGCAGGCCACCACCACGCAG
>CAMNLO010000164.1 GCA_946543095.1 uncultured bacterium | reverse complement strand
AGAGCATCGATCCGAGCTACACCATGGAGTTTGAGTGGCAGCAGCCCAAGAACAATAAGATCTTCGAGCAGCTGACCTCCGATTCCTTAAAGAGCACCGGCACCTTTGCCATGACCCTGATCCAGGACGGCAATCAGATCCAGTCCAAGATGGTGGACACCGGTATCTTAAGGACCTTCATTCCCAAGGAGTGGGCAGAGGCCAACGGGACCACCCCCGATGCCTACACCGGCTTCCTTCCCCTGCAGACGCTGAACAAGGTCTTCATGTTCAACAACAAGGGCACAGCGGAATACAAGAACTGCTGGGATTTCGTTTATGAAGGCTCCCATCCCCTGTTCATGGGCGTGGATTCCGAGATCGTGGGCAAGAACTTCTTAATGATGCTGACCCAGGATAAATACGCCGCCTGGTTAAAGGCAGCTTATGACCAGCTGGATGACACCAAGAAGGCCTATTTCGATCCCGTGATCAAGGAAATGGAAACGGACGCGGCGGATCTGATGTTAGGTCCCGACGGCGCATACGCACTGGCCTGGATCAAGCTCTGGGTGGAAAACTACAACGAGCAGACCGACGACGGCCCCATCTGCAACACCTTAGTGGATGCTTCCGCAAAGGATCAGGCGGGTCTGTTAGTGTACTCCAAGCTGCGCTCCGTGGAGGAGTCCCCAAGCGTTTCCGTGAACAATATCACCGTGGCCGCTTATCAGGACGGCTATCAGGGCATCGGTGGCTACGGCTATTGCCATTATCTGTTCTTAACGAAGAACAGCCCGCTTCCCTGGACCGCATGCGCCTTCATCGCCTACATGACCTGCACAGAGGAAGGCTTTGATGCATGGGGCAAGGATATGGGCGGTTATTCCTCCAATCCCAATGTCATGACGGCAGTGGAAGAGAAGTATCACCATTCCGAAGGCGGCAAGAACGACGCCGGCGAGGATGAATTCCCGGCCAAGGACGACAGAGGCTATGCATGGTGGACCGGCGAAGGCCAGGGCGAACTGGTTCTGGAGGATCCCGGCTACTGCGCAGAGCAGAGCTTCCTTGTGGGCAGCTGGATCGACGTACTGGATCACTACGCGGCAGAATAAAGCACTGACCGGGCGGGGGAATGTCATGTTTCCCCGCCCGAAGTGTTTGTAGGATTGCGAGAGCTTCGAAGAAGCACAGCAATCCGCATGTCATTTTGCCTGCTTTTGCAAGGAGGGGTATGCTATGACAGCAAGTGCAAAACCCGATGATCGCGCGATCTTTGTCAATAAGCTGAAGACCTGGTTTTCCACGCCGCAAAACATCATCCTGCTGCTGTTCGGCATCGTTCTGACCTTCAGCACCGTGGCGCCCATTGTGGCCATTGTGGAGGATACCTTCAAGATCCACCCGGGAACCATCGACCAGCACTTAACCGGGAGAACGACGGGCTACACCATCGTTAACTACACGGATCTGTTCACAAGCCGTCTGGCAAGAAAGAATCTGTGGATCCCTTTGGGAAACACCCTGGTCCTTTCCGTTCTGACCTGCGTGATCTCCATTTTCTTCGGCGGACTGTTCGCGTTCCTGATCACCAGGACGAACATGAAGTTCAAGAAATACTTAAGCTCCATCTTCATTTTCCCCTACATCATGCCTCAGTGGACCCTGGCCGTGGTGTGGCAGCATATGTTCTACAGCAATAAGATCACGGGAACCTCCGACGGGCTTTTAGCCTCCCTTTTCGGGATCTATATGCCGAAATGGTTCTGTCAGGGGGCCTTCCCCAGCGCCATGGTGCTGGGGCTTCACTATGCGCCCTTCGCCTATATCCTCATCGGCGGCATCTTTAAGAATATGGACGCAAACTTAGAGGAGGCGGCCACGATCCTGGACACCCCCAAGTGGAAGATCATGACCAGGGTGACGCTCCCCATGATCAAGCCGGCCATCCTCTCCACGATCCTGTTAGTCTTCGGAAGCGCCATGGGAAGCTACCCGGTGCCCCATTACTTAAATCTCACCACCCTGAGCACCCAGTACATTTCCTTAAACTCCAAGTACACGGGTGAGGCCAGCATCCTGGCCATCATTATGATGGTCTTCGGCGTCCTGATCCTGGGGTTAAACCAGCTCAGCTTAAAGAGCCGCAAGAACTACACTACGGTGACGGGCAAGTCCGGGCAGTTAACGAAGATCAACATCGGCAAGGCCGGAAAATACATCGTGGGCGTCATCTTTATCGTGATCACCTTCTTCACCAGCATCTGGCCCATCATCCTGTTCGCACTGGAAACGTTTCTGCCGAACCCCGGGGACTACAGCTTCCTCTATACCAGGGACTTGAACCACCTGACCACGAAGTGGTGGGTCACCAGCGAAAATGTAACGGAAAACGGCATGTACGGCCAGCCCGGTATTCTGTACAACAACACCATCTGGCATGCCTTTGTGGGGACTTTGTTCTTAGCGGTCGTCTGCGCTCTGATCGCCGGCACCATCGGAACCCTCATCGGCTATGCCGTGGCGAAGAACCGCAGAAACCGCTGGGCCAACTATGTGAACAACATCGCCTTCCTGCCCTACCTGATGCCTTCCATCGCGGTGGGCGCAGCATTTTTCATCCTGTTTTCCAATGAGTACATCAACCTGTTCAACACCTACACTCTTTTGATCATCGCAGGCGTTGTGAAGTATATCCCCTTTGCCTCCAGAAGCTCGCTGAATTCCATGCTGCAGCTGTCCAATGAGCTGGAGGAGGCGGCGGTGATCCAGAATACGCCGTGGGTGAAGCGGATGACCAGGATCATCATTCCGATCCAGAAGTCCTCCATCATCAGCGGTTATCTGCTTCCCTTCATGACCTGTTTAAGGGAGCTGTCACTGTTTCTGCTTCTGTGTACCCAGGGCTTCATTTTGTCCACCACGCTGGACTACTTCGATGAGATGGGTCTGTACGCCTTTTCCAGCGCCATCAACTTAATCCTCATCGTAACGATCCTGGTCTTCAACACGCTGGTGAACAAGGCCACGGGAGCAAGCCTGGACAGCGGCATCGGCGGATAACCACGTATTCGTGCGGATGCATGAATCACGGTCACGCGTTTGCACCCCAGACGGTGCAGACTGCACGGACTGCGGGAGAAACCGCAGGGGCGGTTTCCCGGCAGATGTTAGGAGGTTATGATCTATGCCTGCAATCAAATTAACGAATATCACAAAGCGCTGGGGAAAATTCTTCGGTGTGGACAATGTCAGTCTGGACATTCCGGACAATTCCTTTATCACGCTCTTAGGGCCTTCCGGCTGCGGCAAGACCACCATCTTACGTATGATCGCGGGGCTGGAGACTCCCACGGAGGGGCAGATCAAAATCGGCGACAGGGTCGTGTTCGACAGCAATGCCGGCATCAATGTTCCCCCCAATAAGCGGAAGGTGGGGTTCTTATTCCAGAACTACGCTCTGTGGCCCAATATGACGGTCTACCAGAACATCTCCTTCGGCTTAAAGAATATCAACGAGGAGCTGCCGAAGATCGATGTGGAGGCGAAGCAGGCCTCCGATCTGATCCGGGCCCTCGGCAACGGCAATAAGCTAAAGGAAGTGGTGGAGGAGTGCAGGGACAAAAACGGCGCCCTGGATGAGAATAAGGTCCATGTGAAGCTCATCGACAATTATGCCCTTTCCATCTACACCGCAAAGGAGCTCTACGGACTGGGGGTCCACAAGGCCTCCGATCCGGGTCAGGCGGCAAAGGAGCAGCTTGCAAAGTACGAGGAAAAGCTCTCCGGGATCAAAGAGAAATACAAGGCAGCGGGACAGGAGCTGAACGAGAAATTCGAGGTCACCTCTGGCGGGCAGGTGGTAAAGGAGAAGCGAAAGCTCACCAACGAGGAGATCGATTCCAGAGTCAGGGCCTGCTCCAGGATCGTGAAGATCGGGATGTTCATGGACCGGTATCCCGCGGAATTATCCGGCGGCCAGCAGCAGAGAGTGGCCATTGCCAGGACCCTGGCCCCGGAGCCTCAGGTGCTCTTCATGGACGAGCCCTTATCCAACCTGGATGCCAAGCTGCGTCTGGAGATGCGCTACGAGCTGCAGCGTCTGCATGTGGAGACCGGCTCCACCTTTGTATACGTGACCCATGACCAGATGGAGGCCATGACATTGGCCACCAGGATCTGCCTGATCAATAACGGCGTGCTCCAGCAGTACGCGGCGCCTCTGGAGGTGTATAACCGCCCCGCCAACCTCTTTGTGGCGGACTTCGTGGGGAATCCTTCCATGAACTTTGTGGATGCCAAGGGAAAGCAGGAGGCGGACGGCTCCGTGCTCTTAAATATCCTCGGGGACAAGAAGGCGAGATTTACCCCCAATGAGGCCCTGAGTTTGAGCAACTGGGCTTCCCACAGGGATAAGGAGGCCGCAGAGAAGCTGGAAGCCGAAAAGGAGCGCTTAAAACAGAAGGGCGCTGTGGAAAAGAGCAATAAGGACGAGGTGTTCAAGTATCATGTGGCAAAGGTGGAGGAAGAGGACGATTCCATCCTGGATGAGCCCGTGATCACGGATGAGGACTTTGTCATCGGCATCCGCCCGGAATGCATCAATATCGACCCTGCCGGGAAGATCGACACCACGGTCTACGGCGCCATGCCCACCGGCATGGAGTCCACGCTGAAATTGAGAGTGGGAGAGTTTCTGCTCACCGGCGTGATCTTCGGCGGCGTGATCTACCAGATCGGCCAGGAGGAGAAGATCGATATCGGCGGAAATGATATCCTTTTGTTTGACCGGAAATCCGGGAAG
>CAMNLO010000163.1 GCA_946543095.1 uncultured bacterium | reverse complement strand
AATGTGAAAAGCGATAAGACTCTGGTAGTGGTAAAGGATGCCGAAAGCGGAGAGTTTATGGAAACAGGTCTGAAGAAATTCGGTGCCATCCTGGGGGATTTTGTGGAGGTGGGCTGCAATTCCGTGCTGAACCCCGGAAGCGTCATCGGAAGACACACGAACATCTATCCCACAAGCTCCGTCAGGGGATGTATCCCGCCGGATTCCATCTGGAAAAAGGAACGGGGGCTGGTCAAGAAACAGTGATTTTGATGAAGAGGCTGTAATGAGCCTCTTCATTGTTATTTCAGCCATAATATGATAAAATAACTCAATTATACATAGGTGGTTTCAGACAAAGGAGAATTTGTGAAAAAGAATCAGACTGTATCCACCCGGTTCATGGCTATTGCCGTGATCTATGTCACCTGCCTTCTGCTTTCGAACCTGATCGCGGGCAAGATGTGGGCGGTGACCGGGAACGTGGTGGTGCCCGCTGCCGTGGTGCTGTTTCCCGTGACCTATATCTTCGGAGACATCTTTACGGAGGTCTACGGCTTTAAGAAAGCAAGGCTCGTGATCTGGCTCGGTTTTTTCTGCAGCTTTCTTGCCGTGGTGGTGTATCTGATCACCATAGCCCTGCCCCATCCGGAGTTTTTTGAGGCCCAGGATGCCTATGCCGCCGTTCTGGGGACCACCCCCAGGGTCGCCTTCGCTTCCTTTGTGGGCTATCTTTTCGGGGAGTTTTCCAATTCCATGATCCTTTCAAAGCTGAAGGTGGTCACAAAAGGAAAGAATCTGTGGCTCAGGACCATTCTCTCTACCCTGGTGGGAGAGGGCTTCGATTCCCTGATCTTTATCACCATTTCCTTCTACGGCACCATGGACAATTCCACGCTTCTGTCCATGATCCTGTTCCAGTATCTTTTCAAGGTGGGGTATGAGGTCCTTTTCACTCCCATCACCTACGTGGTGGTGAACTGGCTGAAAAAGAAGGAAAATATCGACACATTTGACTATGACGAGAAGTATTCTCCCGTAGGAGGGGCATTCGAATGAGGGAAAAAGAGGGACTGACCAAGCTGGGGAGCGGCAGCACACAGTACTCCTTCGACTATGATCCGGGTCTTCTGGAAAGCTTTTCCAACAGACATCCGGAGAATGATTATTTCGTAAAGTTCAATTGTCCGGAGTTTACCAGCCTGTGCCCCATTACGGGCCAGCCGGATTATGCCAATATCGTGATCTCCTATGTGCCGGACGAAAAGCTGGTGGAGAGCAAATCCCTGAAGCTTTATCTCTGCTCCTTCCGCAACCACGGGGATTTCCATGAGGATGTGGTGAACGAGATCATGAAGGATCTGGTAAAGCTTCTGGAGCCGAAATACATTGAGGTCTGGGGCAGGTTCCTTCCCAGGGGGGGCATTTCCATCGATCCCTACTGCAATTACGGAAAGCCCGGGACCCGCTGGGAAGAAACGGCATGGGAGCGTTTGAAGAATCACGACCTGATGCCGGAGATGTTGGACAACCGCTGAGAGGAGGTTCCATGGATCCAAAAGAAGAAACTGGGCAGGAGACGGAGCCGGAACAGGAACATGAGTTTACGGTTTGCTCACTGGACGTAGAAGATCCGGGACCCTATGGGGAGCTTTTCGTGCCGGAGGTGATCCTTGCCATGCAGGAAGCAAAAGAGCCTTTTGCGCTTGGCGTGGAAGAGGAGGACACTGCCGCGGGAGTCATTGGAGGCTTCCTCGATCAGGACGAGGAGGGAAGGCGCTATTTTCTTCTCTCCAACTTCTATATCGCACCGGATTACCGCGATATGGGAGCGGGGAGTGTTTTGTTCGACGCACTGTTAACAGAGCTGTCGGTGCTGGCAAAACCGCCTGTTTACATGGTGTCGGAATTCTACACCGAGGACGAGGACACAGAGTTGTTATACACCTTCCTGCGGGAGGAGGGTATGGAGGATGTGGACCCCGAAGAGGAAGAGAACGAGATCTATCAGAGAATGTATATGGACCTGTAGAAGAAATACGAGATAAAGATACCAGATGTGTCACGGAGAATGGATTATTTTCGGACCCTTCGTATATTCACTCAGACAACCGAAGGAAAGATGCCTTCTTAGGGAAGCGCTGATTAAAGCGTTTCCCCCAAAGGAGCTGCTATGGAACTGCATACTACAAAAACAAAGACACAGACTGTGATCAATGCGTCACCGGTGCAGAAAGAGGAGGACAAGAAGAAGGCTCTCGCTGCTGCCGCATCTGCTCCCGTGGTCAAAAAGACCGTAAGAAGGACCGCACCGAAAAAGGCAAAGGCGAAGAAGGCGGCCGCCCCCGGGGGAGCCGCAGTCCTGGCACCCCCTGCCGTAAAGGTGAAAAAGAGCTTCTATTCGAAGCTCAAGGCTTCCCTGCACCTGGAAAGCCATACGGATAAGGCCAAAAAGCGGGTGGGAGAGGACAAGGCTGCCTTGAAGCGCGTCAAGGCCGATGCGGAAGCCTGCCTGAAGGAGTTCCGGCCGAAGAAGAAGCTGAGTTCCCATTCAGTGACCCGCAGGGAAAAAATGTACTACCGGAAAAAGGACTGTAAGACGAAGGCGGATGCCATCACCGTGAATTACGCCGAAATACTGGAGAATAAGGAGCAGGAGGCGCTCGCTGCCAAAACAGGGGACACGAAGAAGTTCATCAAAATGCTCCGGAACATGTCGGATTCCGGCATAAATTTCATGAGCTTCAAAAACGATGAGAATTTCCTGAAGCATTATCAGGAGTCCATGAATGACCTGACGGATTACGCAGCTCTTTCGCCGGTCCTCATGAGAATGACCCAGGACGATATCGATGCCCTGAACAAATCCGGCAAGGTGAAGCTCCCCCCGATCGAAAAGCTGCAGGACATGGCCATGAGCTATGTTTACGTAAAGGAATGGTATGAGGCGAAGCTGGACCAGCTGAAGACCAATGCTTATCTTTCCCTGAAGGATACGGACACCGTGGGAATGAAGCCGGATGAGCTGACGGAAGCAAAGGATAAGCTTATTGCGAAGGGCAACACTGATCTCGCGAAATATCTGGATGCCCAGATGAGAATGAACAAGGCCGAGGAGCTTGGGGCAGTCCATATCGGAGGGAGCGATCGGAGCAAGTGGAGAAGCTGGGGCAATTCCGGAAGAACCGGTCATAAATGGGGGATCGAGCTCTGCTCTGTCAAGAAGAAGTTCAAATATCCCACCAAGGCCACCTTCCAGACGAAAAAGAAATTCCTGAAATGGTTCATGGATCTGGACCTTTCCACCAGGGAAAAGATCCTGGGCAAGGCCCAGCTGACGGAGAAGGATCTTCTCGCGGGAAAGGAACAGAAATGGAAGGCCACGGAAGCCGATAAGCTGTACAGGTGCGTGGTGGAGCTGGAAAAGACCCTGGTGAAGGCCGATATGAAGTTTAAGGCGGCAAAGGCCAGATATCATCTGAAGAAAAAGTATTTCAGCTTTGGCGCCAATGCCAGTGTGGGAGCCGTATCCGCCAAAGGAAAGGTGGGAGCCAGCCTGGCGGTGGGTTCCGAGGTCCGCGGAGAAGCTTCCACAAAGCTTTCCGCATCCGTGGCAGCGCTGCAGTCCAGGGTAAAGATGACTCTGGGAAGTGAGAAGCTCCATCTGTATGCCAGAGGGACCGGCAAGGTGGCCAGCGCTTCCGCCAGCGCATACGGAGGCGTGGGCAAGATCAAGGTCTATAATAACGAAGGCGAAGAGGTGGACGCCAAGGGAGTGGCAGGAATGCTCTCGGCCCAGGCAGCGCTTGTGGAAGCGGAAACCTCCGGCGGGATAAGCATTTTCGGGATCCGGATCGGTGCTTCCCTCTCCGTCCAGGGCGGCGGTTTTGGAGGGACCATCGGCGGCTATGCCACAGGAACTTCCGTAGGCGCTTCCTTCGGTGCTCTCTTCGGCATCGGCTTAAAGCTCAGTGTCAATGTGGACTGGAGCGGCTTCCTGACATGGTGGAAGGGAAAGAAGGAGAAGGATAAGCTGAAGAAGGCCCGGAGAAAGGAAATGAACAGCCGAATGGGGATCGGAGCGGCGGCAGGCCCGGCAGGGGCAGGTCCCGCGGCGGCTCCCGCAGGAGCACCGTGATCATGCAAAAGACGATCTGATCAGGCACTATCCGTTGATAATATTGTTAAGATTCAATATGGAGGTTTTAAATGTATCAGGATTTATTATCCATAGGCTCAGTGGTGCAGTTAAAGGGTGCGGATGCGAAGCTGATGATCACAGGCAGGATCTTAAGCGACGAGAAGATGGAGAAGATCTACGACTATTGCGGAGTCATCTATCCCATGGGGATCACCTCCGAGAATACCCAGTACTTCTTTAACCGGGACGATATTGAGACAGTCTACCATGTGGGCTATATCGGAGAGGAAGAGCTGGCCTTTAAAAAAGAGGTGTTAAGCAAGCTGGGCGAGCTGGAGATCGTGGACGGCAGGATCGAGGAGAAGGACTGACAGACGGTTCATGGAGCTTGTCAGGATAAACGAAAACAACCTGGGGGAGCTGGAGGAACGGATCCCCCCGGATGTTGCGGAGAATATTGGCAGGGAATATTACAGGGGCATTGCCACAGCGGATGGGGATGCCTCTGATGGTGCTGCCCTGGTCTGGGAATTAAAGAATGCGGAGGCATTGGAGAACAAATCCGCGGAGCTGATCTGGATGAGCGATCCCTCCGGACAGTATGGAGAGGAGCTGCTTGCGGAATTCAGGGGCGAAGCCGGGGAAGAGAATCTGAAAGGCCTTGAGACCTACGTTGCTTACAGTGTGGA
>CAMNLO010000162.1 GCA_946543095.1 uncultured bacterium | reverse complement strand
CGAAGAAATTGGCGGCCTGGCCGGAGGAGGTGAGCATTCCGGCGCTGCCGCCCTCGAGAGCGGCGATCTTCGCGGCCACATGGTCGTTGGTGGGATTCTGGAGCCGGGTGTAGAAATAACCGCTTGCCTCCAGGTCAAAGAGTCTGCCCATGTCCGCACTGGAATCATATTTGAAGGTGGTGGACTGGATGATGGGGATCTGCCGGGGCTCACCGTTGCCCGGAGTGTAGCCGGCCTGTACGCATTTTGTGCCGAGATTCATATATTCCTCCATTCTGGTGTTTCTGTTTCGACTGTTAGCCCTTTTATCATATCACGAAACTGTGCTATAATCATAAAATATGTGAAAGAGGTTTGTGTAGCAAACAGGATGGATAGACGCTTAAGCCCGCTCTCCCAACTGGATTATTTCCTTCATTTCTCCCCCGTCATCGACGAGGAAGCTCTTTTTGCGGACACCTCCGCGAATTTCGTGAGCCCATCCGAGCCCCTTCCCTACGACAAGGTCTATATCCGCCTGCGTGCCGGCCACGGCAATCTGGACAGCGCCGCCGTGATCTCCGGCAGGGAAAGGTATCCCATGATGAAGCTTTCCGAGGGGGCTGATTTTGATGTGTTCGTGGCGGAGGTGGAGCTTTCCGCCGAGGCCTTTTCTTATTACTATAGCGTCTCCTCCGGCCCTGTTTCCATGCTCTATGACACCAGGGGCCTGGTGAGGGACACGGATAAGACCTACTTTTTCACCATCGTACCCGGCCTATTTACCCCGGAATGGGCCAGAGGCGTCGTCATGTACCAGATCTACATCGACCGTTTCCGCAACGGGGACGAGAGCAACGACGTTTTGTCCGATGAATACACCTACCTGGGGGAGCATGTAAAGAAGGTGCCCTGGGACACGCTGCCCAGCGCCATGGACGTGCGCAATTTCTACGGCGGGGACCTGCAGGGCATCATCGAAAAGCTGGACTATTTCACGGAGCTGGGGGTGGAGGCGCTTTACTTAAACCCCGTATTCCTGTCTCCCAGCAATCATAAATACGATACCCAGGACTACGATCATGTGGATCCCCATATCGGGCGGATCGTCTTCGATCATGGGGAGCTTCTTCCCGAAGGCAATATGAACAACACCGATGCCTGGCGGTATATCTGGAGGGTCACGGATCCCTCCAATCTGGAGGCCTCGGACCAGCTGTTCGCGGAATTTGTCAGGAAGGCCCACGAAAAGGGGCTGAAGGTCATTCTGGACGGGGTCTTCAACCACTGCGGCTCCTTCAATAAGTGGATGGACCGGGAGAAGATCTATCCCCGGGCGGAAAACTACGAGACCGGCGCCTTCCTTTCCTATGATTCTCCCTATCATGAATACTTTGACTGGCAGGGTGCCGAGGCGGACAAATGGCCGGACAACAAGGGCTACGACGGCTGGTGGGGCCATGATACCCTGCCGAAGCTGAACTACGAAAATTCCCGCCGCCTCATCGACTATATCCTCTACATCGGCCGGAAATGGGTCTCCCCTCCCTACTGCGCCGACGGCTGGAGACTGGACGTGGCAGCGGATCTGGGCCATTCCCCGGAATTCAACCACAGTTTCTGGAGGGAGTTCCGCAGGGCAGTGCGGCAGGCAAATCCCAATGCCCTGGTTTTGGCAGAGCATTACGGCTCCGCGGGAGAATGGCTTCGAGCCGGGGAATGGGACACGGTGATGAACTACGATGCCTTTATGGAGCCGGTGAGCTGGTTCTTAACGGGCATGGAGAAGCACAGCGACGATTACCGGGAGGACATGCGCTGCAACGCCCAGGTCTTCTTTGACACCATGAACTACCGGATGCGGGAGTTTCCTTCACCGGCGCTGATGAGCGCCATGAACGAGCTCTCCAACCATGATCATTCCAGATTTCTGACCCGCACCAACAGGAAGGTGGGAAGGCTTGCCACACTGGGCCCGGAAGCGGCCTCCCAGGGGGTGGACAGGGCAGTGTTCCGCGTGGCGGTGCTGATCCAGATGACCTGGCCCGGCTCCCCCACTATCTATTACGGCGACGAAGCCGGCGTCTGCGGCTTTACGGACCCGGACAACAGAAGATCCTACCCCTGGGGGAAGGAGGATCATGAGCTCATCGGCTTCCACAAAGAAGCCATTCGGTGCCACAAGTCCTCGGAAGCCCTGCGCACCGGCTCCTATATGCCCCTCTGGGCTTCCTACGGCATCATCGTTTACGGCAGGTTCACCCCTTCGGAAGCGGCCCTCGTGATGGTGAACTGCTCCGATCAGGAGGCCCATATCAGACCCAGAGTCTGGCGGCTTGGGGTTCCCAGGGATGCGGAGATCGAGCTGTCCTTCTTTACGAATCCCGTGGGCTATCAGTTAAACGAGGACGGCACCACGAAGCGCCTGCTCTCCTCCGATGCCCCGGAGGATCTTCAGATCCGTGCCCCCAGAAGGCGGATTCCCTTAAAGTCCGGCAAGGCGGAGATCGAGCTGCCGGCCAGGAGCGGCGCCGTGTACCTCTGGAGGGGCGGTCAGGCCTGACATCTCTTGTCCGGACCGGGAAACAGGGCTTCCCGGTGTCGGAATCGTAAACTTTCACAAATATTTTCTGAAAATTTTGTGGAAAATCCCCTTATTTTAGTGTAGAATAGTTTGGAGTGTCGTATATATGGTATACGGGGGGGTAATACATGATTTCGAATCAGATCTTACAAAGTACGTTGGACGGCTTAAAACAGATCACCCACGCGGATTTTGCCGTGACGGAGCCTGACGGCAGGATGCTGGTGCAGACCTCGTCCATGAGCGGGGTCTCCGAGCAGGCCGCGGAATTCGCCTCTTCCAAGGCGGAGGGCCTGGAGGGCGGCGGCAGCCATTATTACAAGGTCTATGACGAGAAGACCCTGGAATACATCCTGGTGGTGAAGGGTGAGGGGAATGACCTGGCCACGGTGGGAAAGCTGGCGGCCTTCCAGCTGACCAGCCTTCTGGCAGCCTATCGGGAAAAATACGACAAGGACAATTTCCTGAAAAACCTGCTGCTGGATAATCTGCTGCTTGTGGATATCTATTCCAGGGCCACGAAGCTCCACATCAAATCCGATGCCAGACGCGCCATCCTCTGTGTGGAGGCAAAGGGCAGCGCCGGCAGCGCCGTGCTGGAGGGAGTCAGGAATTCCGGGGTGCTGGCCAAGAGCGATTTTCCCACCCTTGTGGCGGAGGATTACGCAATCGTATTGCACGAAATGAGTTCCGGAGGCGGCAATGAAGAGCTGACACAGCTGGCAAAGGATCTGGCCGCGCAGCTGAAAAAGTCCGGCTTCCAGGATGTGAAGATCTCCTTCGGAAATATCGTCGGGGAGCTGAAGGATGTATCCCGCTCCTATAAGGAAGCGGAAATGGCGCTGAATGTGGGGAAGATCTTTTACGAGGATCAGGACATTATCGCCTACAGCACCCTGGGCATCGGCAGACTGATCTACCAGCTGCCCATTCCCCTTTGCAAAATGTTCATCCGGGAGATCTTTGACGCCCAGACTCCCGATGAATTCGACGAGGAAACACTGCAGACCATCGACAAGTTCTTCGAGAACAGCTTAAATGTGTCGGAGACCTCAAGACAGCTCTTTATCCACAGGAACACGCTGGTGTACCGTCTGGATAAGATCCAGAAGGGCACTGGACTGGATCTTAGGGTCTTTGAAGACGCCATTACCTTTAAGATCGCGCTGATGGTGGTGAAATACATGAAACACAAGGAAAACGGAGAGTATTAAGGAGGAAGGACTTGGGTTTATTCGGTCGTAAACCGGCAGATATCCCCGAAGGGGAGGTCATATCGCTGGAGAATGTTACAAAAGCCTATTCCACCGGAGCGCCTGCCCTGAACGGCATCGACCTGCACATTAAAAGAGGCGAGTTCGTGTTCGTGGTGGGAGATTCCGGTTCGGGGAAGAGCACGCTGATCAAGCTGCTTTTAAGGGAACTGACCCCCACCTCGGGGGAGATCCATGTGCTGGGGCAGGACCTTACCAGGATGCGCCACGGCAGGATCCCCAAGTTCCGCAGGCAGCTGGGAGTGGTCTTTCAGGATTTCAGGCTTTTAAAGGACAGAAATGTGTACGAGAACGTGGCCTTCGCCCAGAGGATCGCGGAGGTACCCATGAAGAGCATGCGGAAAAACGTGCCCTCTGTGCTGGCGCTGGTGGGGCTTGCGGGAAAATACAAGGCAAAGCCCAAGCAGCTTTCCGGCGGGGAGCAGCAGAGAGTGGCCATTGCAAGGGCTCTGGTGAACGAGCCGGAGATCCTGCTGGCGGATGAGCCCACGGGAAACCTGGATCCCAGGACATCCGAGGAGATCATGGGACTTCTGGAGCAGATCAACCAGCGGGGAACGACGGACCTGGTGGTCACCCATAACAAGGACATCGTCAATGCCATGAGAAAGCGCGTCGTGACGATGAATGAGGGCGTGATCGTGAGCGACGAGAAAGAAGGTGAATATCATGAGGCCTAGTACGATCCTGTATGAGCTCAGGCAGGGCTTCCGGAATATTCGCCGGAACTGGATGTTTTCGGTGGCGTCCGTACTCACCATGACGGCCTGTATCTTTCTGTTCGGCATCTTTTATTCGATCGTTTTCAACCTGACCCACATCGCGGAGGGGATGGAGAACAAGATCCCGGTCACGGTCTATTTTGACGAGGGAACGACGGAGGAGGAAATCGAGCTGATCGGCTCCCAGATCAGGGAGCGGCCGGACGTCGAGTCCATCACCTACATCTCCGCCGACGAGGCGGGGGCGCAGATGGAACAGGAGTATTT